>JACRAM010000116.1 GCA_016213405.1 Bacteroidota bacterium | reverse complement strand
TACAGATATCAATGCCCCTACCGACAGCGCCCGTTATATTGTAGAAGCCGCACCTGCTCAGCCCTGCAATGTTTCCATAAAGAATCCGGATGCGTTGGCTTCCTCCATCAAATCATCCAAATCAAATACTTCTGACCGGCTGGGGGGACCCATATCGGTTGCTGAAACATCACTGAATAATTTAATCAGCGTTTATCCCAATCCCAATCACGGAAGTTTCACCGTCATTGCGAGCGAAGCGAAGCAATCTCAAATCAAAATCTATAACACGCTGGGTGAATTGGTTTATCAAACATCCGTTAAAGAAAAGAAAACAGAAATAAAAATTCCTGAAATAAAACAAGGAATTTATCAGTTGCAAGTAGTATCAGAAAACGGAATAACAAACAAAAAAATAATCATAAACCATTAAAACAAAACTTATGAAAAAAATCTACATTCTAATTACAGCCATTTTATTTTCCGCTTTTCTTGTTAATGCACAAGGCGTGTGGACTCAAAAAGCAAACTTTGGCGGAGCGTCACGGAATCGGGCGGTCGGATTTTCAATAGGTACCAAAGGATATATCGGAACAGGGGCTAATGCTGCCTCTATCTATAAGGACTTTTGGGAATATGATCCTTCTACAGATGTCTGGACACAAATGGCAGATTACCCTCCGGGCGGCAGATATGGCTGCGTTGGGTTCTCTATAGGAACAAAAGGATATGTAGGAACAGGAAGCAGCGCTTCAGTTAAACAGAAGGAATTCTATGAATACGATCCGTCCACAAATGTGTGGACACAAAAAGCAAACTTTGGCGGAACGGCAAGACTTCGTGCCGTAGGATTTGCTATCGGAGCAAAAGGATATATCGGAACCGGAGATGATGGTGTAACCAAGCAGGATTTCTGGGAATACAATCCTGCTACTGATACATGGACACAAAAAGCATCCTACCTCATGGCAACTGCCAATGCAGCAGGTTTCTCCATAGGTACAAAAGGATATATCGGAACAGGAAATAATGGAGATGTATATTTTTTTGAATATAATTCTGTCACAAACAGCTGGACATCAAAGACAAACATTGGTGGAACTGGGGTAACAAGTGCTTCCGGTTTTTCATTAGGGAGTTTCGGATATATTGGATTAGGAAGTTATTCAGGAACATACAAACAGGAATTTTGGGAATATCACCCATCATTTGACGGCTGGGTGCCAATAGCAAACTTGAGCGGACCCGGCAGATGGCAAGGAGTTGCTTTTTCAATTGGATCAAAAGGATATGCAGGAACAGGTTCCGGCAGTTCAGGAGCACTCCGTGATTTCTATGAATGGGATCCCTGCGCTGCCATGTCAACAACAATAACCGCTACACCCGATACCTGCAAGGGAAAAGGCAAAGCAACTGTTTCAGCAACGGGAGGAACAACACCCTATACTTATCTCTGGTCTTCTGGCGGAACCACTACATCCATCACAGGACTTGTTTCCGGAACTTATTCTGTTACGATATTGGATAGTTACGGATGTGCAGTTTCAAATTCTGCAAATGTAGGTAACATCACAAATCCTGTTCCCATTTGCCTTGTAACGGTTGATACTTCTACTTCTACAAAAAATGTAATCGTCTGGGAAAAACCAGTAGCAGGAAACATTGATAGCTTCAGGATTTACAGAAACATTGCTTCGGTGCTCACGCACATCGCATCGGTGTCATACGATTCGCTTTCCATGTATACAGATACTTCGAGCGGCATCAATCCGAAAATACAAGCGTATGAATATGCAATTTCAGTGATTGATACCTGCGGATTTGAAAGCGCAAAGAGTTCTTCTCACATTACCATTCACCAGGCAACACCTCAATTCACTCCTCCTGCTACTTTTGATTTATCCTGGACAGATTACCAGGGATTCGCTTTTCCACAATATATTATTTTGCGCGATAACAATAACAACGGCAGTTGGGTGAAAATAGATTCAGTTCCCTTTTCTCTGCCCAACCAATATACAGATATAGCCGGAACTCATCCTGCTCCGACTGACAGCGCGCGTTACATTGTAGAAGCAGCTCCCGCTCAGCCCTGCAATGTTTCAATAAAAAATCCGGATGCTTTTACTTCTTCTATCAAATCTTCCAAGTCAAATACTTCTGATAGAGTTATGGGGACTTTTGTTTCTGAAATATCACCAAATAATTTAATCAGCATTTACCCTAATCCCAATCACGGAAGTTTCACCGTCATTGCGAGCGAAGCGAAGCAATCTCAAATCAAAATCTATAACACGCTGGGTGAATTAGTTTATCAATCATCCGTTAACGGAAAGAAAACTGAAATAAAAATTCCTAAAACAGCAAAAGGAATTTACCAGATGCAAATCATTACAGATGATGAAACATTAAATAAAAAAATAATTATAGAATAATCTAATTATTAAACAATGAAAAAAACCCTACTCCTCGCATCAACACAAATTCTTTCAGTTGGCGCATTGCTGGCACAACCGACTTGGCAGCAAACACTTAGCCAGGTTAATATTTTTTCATTCGCTTCAACAGATAATGGATATGTCTTTGCGACTACCGGCCAGTTTCTATATAAGTCAACTGCCGATGGCGCTTCTTTTACATGGAATGCGATAACGGGATTTCCATACAGTTCTACTAATCATCATCAAATTATGGGAAAGGGGAATCTTCTTTTCCTATGCGATTTTGATATGATAAACTATGACGGCAGGGGCATTTATATGACTTCAGATTTCGGTATAACCTGGGTGAGAAAATGCAATGGACTAGGATCTGATACGAATGTAGTCTTTCTAAATCCGCTTGCCAATGGAGCTATATTGGCGTACACCGAAAAAGCTTCTTCTTATAAATTATATCGGTCTACTGATAATGGCAATACATGGACATTTGTGCAAAATGTTTCTTATACTATTTCATCTGTTATGGTACGTTCAGCAACCGAGGCCTATTTGAACGTGAATAATGATTTGCTGAAATCAACAAATAACGGAGCGAGTTGGTCATTAATTTCTTCTCCGGGACTTTCCAATATGGTCATTCTCTCTTCCGGAACATTTTATGGAACCATGTTTAACGGTATTGCAAAATCAACAGACAATGGCGTTACCTGGTCCCCGGTTACCACTACAGGACTTCCCGCTACAGTATTTCCGGGTGCATTTATTAAAGCTCCGGGTGATACTGTTTATCTAAGTGACATGAGTTCACCTTACGGACTTTATTATTCTACTAACGGATGTCTGAATTGGAGCACCTGTAATGTCGGATTTGGTCCAAACCCTTCTATGGGCACTAACCGATACCTAGTGATCGCTACTGATGGGTACATGTTTGCCGGTCCGGGCAGTGTGGGAATTTATAGAAGCGTAAATAGAGTTACTCCTTCGCAAGTGGGAACAGAAGAACTTGCATTAGATAAGTCAGTAAATATTTTCCCCAATCCAAGCAGCGGAATTTTTTCAGTGAACTCAGAAATTAATATTTCAACTATTGAAATCACAGATCTGCTTGGAGAAAAAATTTATACTTCGCGGGTAAATTCATATAAATCAGTCCCGACAACTATCGGGGTCGATTTAAGTAAAGATCAAAATGGAATTTATTTTATCCGCATCATTACCGATAAAGGAACTCTTGTGAAGAAAATCATTATTAATAAATAAAATATAGTGAAAAAACTTTACACAAATTTTACTTCTACTTGTTACCGTAGTTAGGATTAAACACTTACTTTTATGTGCTTCTTAACCAAAAATCAATAAAAGAAACAAAAAGAAAAATCCTTTCTTCATTATTTTTAGTATTCCTATATTTGAAAGTTCTATTGATTAAATCACTATCACTGCATGAAAAGAATTTTAATCCTTTCTATAATTTTTCTTTCACTTTGTTTTCTTCCTTTACTGGCGCAGGAATGTTATAAATCATCGTGGGCAAAAGCTTTTGGCGGCACTTCTCCTTATGACGGAATGATTGATGCGTCAAGGAGGTTTGACGGAAAGTTTGTTATTGCCGGTGGTTTTGGAAATGCCACGCTCACGCTCACTCCCGTTTCTGTTACTTCCTCAGGCACCTATAATATTTATATCGCTGTGCATGATTCAGGCGGAATATTTTCGAGTGCTGCAGTGGCTGCGTACTATACATCTGCAGGTGACCAGTTAACTCTCACCCGCATGAATGTGGGCGTTGACGGTTCTGTTTATATCACGGGCTATTATCAGGGAAGTACTATTCACATAGGAACATCTCTTCTTCCTACGGTATCCCGGAAAGTTGTCTTCGCAGCAAAATTTGATTCCTCTCTTGCGTTTCAATGGGAAAAACATAATGAATGGCAGCCTGCCGATGCGTATGCATATGGAATTACTTCAGATGAAAATAAAAATGTGTATGTGACAGGTTCGTTTTCACACAATGCATTTATTGTAGATGGAATTGCCGCAGATAACAGCGGGCCGTGGGACGGATGGACGGGCGAAGGATTTTTTTTCAAAGTAGATTCTTCCGGTAACGTGAAGTATGTAAATAGTTTCGGAACTGCCGCCTCGGATGGAGGAGGCAGAACAATTACTGCCGACAGTTCCGGAAACGTGATTATCGCAAGTTACACTGGTGCCTCAAACACAACCTATTTGTTCGATCAGCAGACAGGTGTTTCCATAGGAACAAACAGCACTTTCCAAACCGCCATCGGTAAATATGCCGGGAGTGACGGGCATTGCATCTGGGGAAAAATCGTTGGCGGATCAATGTCTGTTTCCGATGCATGTGCCGGTGAGAATAACGGCTTCTTTATTTGCGGAACTACGAATGGTGTTGTGAATTTTTATCCCAACACGTATTCGAACACAGACAATGGTTTTATCGCCAAGATAGATTCGAACGGAAATAATTTATGGATGGAATCTGACGGTGGCGGTTCCAGTTGGACAGAAAACATGGGTGCGGTAAGTTATTACAACGGCATGGTGGCGGTTTGCGGAAACAGCATGAGCAGTTATCCGTATCTTGGAAAGTTTCCTTTGAATTCTGTAGTGAACGGAGCCGGCACATTCATGGGCTTCAACGCGCAATATCAAACAAACGGAAAATTAATTTGGGCGCGCGTCAATACCAACAGCACGAGTTCCACGTATTATAACAGTCACCCTCTGATTGACAATGCAGGGAATCAATTACTTTGGGGAAATTTTAAATCCACGCAAACATGGTACCCGAATTCTTTAACCAACGGAGGTTCTAATTTCAAACTCTTTCTTACGAAGTTTATTCCGTTTTCTCCCGCTTCCTCATTCACTGTATCGGCAGGACCTGATAAAATAAGTACCTGCGGAACTTCAGTGCAGCTCAGCGGAAGCACCAACCCTTCTGGCATTTCATTCGGTTGGTCTCCTGACCTTGGATTTTTTAACAACGGAACTAAAACGCCTACTGTCAATCCGGGCATCAGCACCAATTATATTCTCTTTGGCTCTTATCAGGGATGCGTGAATTCAGATACGGTCAATGTTAGTTATTCGAATGCTGCAGTTACAGTAAGTGCAGGAGTTGATTTGAATTTTTGCGGAGGAGACAGCGCACATATTTTCACCACCTGCAATCAGCCAACGGCAACTTATAGCTGGTCGCCCACTCAATATCTAAACACTTCATCCTCTGCTAATCCCTATGCAAAACCACCTTTCACTACTGATTACGCAGTAACTGCCACTTACAATAACTGCAAAGCGTATGACACGGTAAAAATTTATTCAAGAGCAAAACCTTACATATTTCTTAACAAACAGAATTACATAAACCCCTACTGGTATACGCACCTTTGCAGCGCAGATACGCTTCACCTGAACATGGGAGATCCTTCCAACAGTTATACAGTAAGCCCGTTATCCATGGTTGCAAATGTGAACAACAATCTGGTGGATGTATTAGGAAACACTTCCGGAATGCTCAGAGTGACTGCGATGAGTCCTTATGGATGCATAAAAAAAGACAGCGTTTATGTTTCCGTGCATAACAATCAGTCCGCACCACCTATTCAGGGCACTGTTGCTTCTCCGCGAAGCGCATGCATCGGTGACAGTTTGCAAATTCCGTTATATATTACTAATTCCCTTACATATAATTTTCAGTATGGCTGGTATGCAGGGTGGCAGGAAGATTCGCTTGACGGCAATGGATGGCACGACATAAATTATTGGAATAGTGATTTCGATATTTTTGATTTCAGCGTGGGAAGCCCCACTTCTAGTTTTTACAGCTACCTGAGAATTCTGAATGTTAAATCGCAAATGAATGGTTATAAGTACAGGTGTTATGTATATGATTACTGTTCTCCGAGAAATTACAGCAATGTGTGCACTATCATCATTGCCCCTAAAATTTCAGCGCAGCCCCAGAATAAAAATCTTTGTGCCGGAGTGACGGACTCTATTAATGTGAACACAAGTTCAGCAGGAGCAAATTATAATTGGGAGATAAAACTAGGAGGCGTGTGGGTTCCTTTTGTAAATCAGCCTGGAGTGATGACCGCCAACGGAAGATTTTTAAAAGTTATCAATGCTCAAACTTCGGTGGACAGCACATGGGCGCGGTGCAGGATTAACGGATGCATTCCCGCATCAGATATTTATTCAGACAGCGCACTTATACGAGTGATTTCACAGCCCGTAATTATTTCTCAAAGCATGGGCGACACATTGTGCGAAATGCAAAACGACAGTTTGATGGTTTACACTAATTCAAGTCAGTATACTTTCAAATGGTATCAGAATTATGCTCCGATAACACCCAGTGCGCAATACAGCGGAATTAATACAAGCAAACTATTAATAACACCGCTTTATCTCACCAACAACAACAGTGTTTACAAATGTAGAATCTCCTATGCGGGATGCAATTACAGCGCTTATTCGCAGTCGGTAAGATTTTATATAGATACGCTCCGCACCATCAACTGGACGGGCGGTCTGGTGAACATCTGCATGGATTCTTCCTTTTCTTCTGTTCTGCTTTCAGGAGCAACTCCTGCCGGAGGAATTTATTCTGGTCCCGGAGTTTACTGCGGCTATTTTTATCCGGATAGCGTTGGAGTTGGAACTTATACGCTCACCTATACCTTTGCCGGAATGCAGGGAGGATGTAGTAATGCATCAGGCAATATGATTTTTCAGATAAGCCAGATTCCAGTTGTTAGCTGGACGGGCGGTCCGGTGAACACCTGCCTTGGTTCTTCTCCGATAGTTCTTTCTGGCGGCAATCCTTCAGGTGGAGTTTATTCCGGTCCCGGAGTTTCAGCTGGATCATTTAATATGAATATAGTTGGAGTGGGAACCTATACGCTTGTATATACCTACACTGATCCGTTAACCACATGCTCAAATTCTGACAGCATGATATTTATTGTGAATGCTTGCACAGGAATAAATGAAACAGATGCAGGAGCCATGCAGTTTTATTTTGACAACACAGCGCATATAATATCTTTTAACCAAAATGATTTCACCGATGCGTATCGCGCAACCGTTTTTGATATGTACGGACAACTGATAGCACAGCGTGATTATAATAACGGAGAGAAAAAAGGAAACCTTATTCTTCCTCTTACTTCTTCAGGAATTTATTTTGTAAAGTTCAGCGATGAAACAAAAAGCAAAACGTATAAAATTTCTGTAACACATTAACATGAGAACATTTTTAACTATTGGATTTGCTTTACTGATGAATATTTTTTGCTTTTTTTCAAGCGCGCAAGGAGTGTGGACACAAAAACCGGATTTACCCGGAACGGGAAGGGGATTCGGTGTTGGTTTTTCTCTCGGATCAAAAGGCTACATCACCACCGGCTACAGCGGTTCTTATTACAATGATATGTGGTGTTACGATACCCTTTCAAATATGTGGACATCAAAAGCATCTTTTCCGGGAGCGGCTCGCGGTTATGCTGTGGGCTTTGCCATAGGCAGCAAAGGATATGTTGGAACAGGTTCCGGAAGCACAACGTATAATGATTTCTGGGCATATAATCCTGTAACCAACTCATGGACACAGAAAGCAAACTTTGGCGGATCGGCAAGAGGTTTTGCAACAGGATTTTCTGCAAGTGGAAAAGGATACATCGGCACAAAAGGCCCCACACAAAATGATTTTTGGGAATATGATACGCTCAGCAATACATGGACGCAGATCGCAGCAATGGGCACCGGCATACGAAGCGCGGCAGTAGGTTTTTCTGTAGGAGGAAAAGGATATGTTGGCACGGGTTCATCCAACCCCACTTATTATCAGGATTTATGGCAATATGATCCGGGAACAGGGGCATGGACCCAAATGGCAGACATACCCGGATCGCCCTCGCAGGCAGCGCGCTGGGGCGCAACCGCTTTTTCTATAGGAAGCAAAGGATATGTTGCCGCAGGAAACTACGGGAGTTCACAATACAAAAGAGATTTATGGGAATACGACCCGGCAACAAACTCATGGTTACAAAAAGCCGATATACCAGACGTGCAACGATACGGTTCCGTTGGATTTACAATAGGCAACAAAGGTTATTTGGTAGCAGGTTCTAACAGCACCGGTAACCTTCAAACATTTTGGGAATACAATCCTTTTTCTCCGCTCACGTTGTATTTGAGCCATGTTAATTCATCTTGCACAAATCCCTGCAATGGAAAAGCTACCGCAAATACTTCAGGAGGCACCACGCCTTATACTTACCTGTGGAATATCGGGAAAACCACACAATCAGTTACTGGACTTTGTGCGGGAACATATTCAGTAACAGTAACTGATGCGGTTGGTACTGCAATTACTGCAAATACAATAGTGCAATAACAATTATTTCTGTAGTTGGCTTTTACTTTCCCCAATGAAGTAACAGATGCTTACGGTAACAAATGAAAGTAAAGGAGAATAAAAAAACGGTTTCCATAGGAGGAATGAAAACCGTTGATACGATATGGTTAAAAAAAGTCGGGGTGGCAGGATTCGAACCTACGACCCTCTGCTCCCAAAGCAGATGCGCTAGCCGGACTGCGCTACACCCCGATTATTTTTTCAATGAAACTGAACAATTTATCAAAGAAAAGGTGCAAATATAATCTTTTCATGAAGTGAGTTTACCAATTCCTACCTGCAAATTACCTGCAAATCACTTTGAAGGAGAAAGCTACAATCCAAGTAGCAAATGTCAACTCTAAAACTTACTCTTGATACAAGAAGAGAAAAGCAAAACAAAACCTATCCATTAATATTCCGGCTCTCAGTGAATGGAGAATCCCGGGACATAAAAACAGGACACTCCATTCCAGAAAGCTGCTGGAACTGGAAATCCGGCTCAATAAAAAGATCCTTCCCTGCACATGATGTAATCTCAGGTAAGATAAAAGAGATTGAACTCAGGTATCTAGGTAAGATATGGGAGTATGAGAAAAACCGGACTAGGCTGAATGCTCAGGAACTGCGGGATTATATCCTATCAGATCATAAAACTTCTATCACAGTATATGATTTCTGGCAGGAAGAAATAAATCTTATTCAGAAGGCAGACCGGAATGGAGGAGCAAGAATTTATATGGAATCCTTAGTAGCTCTTCAGAAAATCCAGAATCTAAATGTGCCATTTGAGAGGATTGATTACAAATTTCTAAAGGAGATTGAAGCGGAATTAATCAGCAGTGGTGTAAAAATAAATAGCATTAGTTTATATCTCCGAACTCTGAGAGCAGTTTATAACAAAGCTGTGAATACTGAGGTGGTATCTTATGAGAACTATCCATTCCGAAGATTCAGAATAAGAAAGGAACAAACAGTTCCGCATCCAATAAGTTTGGAGGAGTTGCAGAAATATTTTTACTTACAGATAGAAAAAGATTCATGCCTTTATGATTCATGGCTGATGGGAAAATTAATGTTCATGCTCATCGGAATAAACTTTAAAGACATGATCCTAATGAAAGAATTCGACATTTCTACAGGGAGATTGATATTTAGCAGATGTAAAACCGGAAGAATCTATTCGATTAAGTTATTACCGGAAGCATTAGAAATAATAAAACACTTCCATGGTAGGAGCGATACCACCTTGCTCAGCAGAGTTTCCAAAGCCGAGATAGAAGATAAAATCCGGTTCCCACTGGTAGTTAAGCAGAAAAATAAACTCTTTAATGAGCATCTATCCAAAATCGGAAGGATAATTGGCTGCAAAGAAAGACTGAGAGGATATGTTTTCAGATACTCATGGGCGAATATTGCAAAGCAGTTAGATTATTCTACAGAAAAAATCGGGCAGGCTCTTGGACATAGCAGAAACAGTGTTACAGATGGATATTTGAGTGATTATAACTCCGAAGTAATTGACAGTATGAATGAGCATATCTGTAATCAGGTTATGAAAATAAAGCAAGAGATTTGATTGTCTCTTGCTTTATTTTTCTTGATGAAAGAAGTCCTGCTACTTTTTATCAATAAGGTGATTGTAATTATTATCATTTTTCATTTTCCATAATTTACTCGAAAGATTAGTAATTAAAACTTTTCTTGATTTATCAGAACCCCTATAATAATATTTTGGGTTTACAATGTAAATTCCTTTCATTTCAGGCGAATCATCATACAGAAGAATCCCGGACTTTTTTAATTCCTGAAACCCTTTGTGTATAAAAGATTTTGATTTAGGTTTTATCCCACAGGACTTTTCTAGTAACGTGATAAAATTATTTTGAAGAATTTTGGAGTTCTGTATTGCATTAAACTTATCCATTTTTTCAGTTATAAAATCTAAAAGTAATCTTGTTCTAGGTCTTAGCTTAGAGGTAATTTGCATGTGGTTAAAATACCGTTTTACATAACCCCTGCTGACCCACGTCCATGTAAATTTTTGAGAAATAATCCCCTCGGCATCTATAAATTGTCCTGCAAGATAGGATACTGACATTTTAGTTTTGGGTTTTGAAAAAGTTGTTCTGATTTTTTTCGTGCTTATGGTCATAATTAGTTGTTGTTATTTGTACAACTATGTTGTACCGTGGGTATATGTTTTACTTATTATTATACTATGAAAATCTCACAAAAAATGTGAAATTTAAAACCTTGGGTTGTGACTGAGTCTTATTATTACTCTTAATAGTAGTAGTATAGTAGACCTAGATGAGTTATTAACTCAGTAGTACTATTCTTTTTGGTACGAGATAGATTTTTCTATAGAGATTGATTCTATATGGGATTAATAGTAAGAACTTAGTTATTCCATAGGTTAATACTTATAAGAGGAATCTTAGTAGGAGAACTTACTTTGGATACTTAGTACCGGAAAATCCGGTCAGATGATTGGAGCAGGAAGAACCTACTCTTTATGCTTAGAAAGAAACTTATTCTCATTAGCACAAAGGTATACAGTGTCTGTGAATTTCCAAATAAAAGATTTAGAATTTTATTGACAATGTGAGTGCCAGAGTCTGTGGAGTGATCCTACTCATAAGCTTTTTATCGTAACCTCCATAATTCAGTTTTTATATGCCGTATATAATATACAGTTATGGCTATAAGAATACCCCCACATAGTGTATTCCAGATTCTGACACCTCCCCCCCAGTCATCCAGCGGGGTATAAAAAGTCTTCCTTGTTCCCCCTGCCATCCGTTATATCCTGAGAGTAATTCTTCCTAATTAACCCACAAATTTAGTGAACTATAAAACTTTACTATGATTCCAACGGAAGTAATTATCTGCAAAGTTGACATGGGGCAACATCATCCAATGGATGGTTTCTACTATGTAGCCTCAGGTCAGGACGGAGAACCGCAGACTCAACCAGAGATAACAGTTCATAAGGCAGTAGAATCCTTTTCTCGGTTTTATAAATCTTCTACAGGAACAGAATTGGATAAACTCAGCCGGAAGATTCTTCTCCATGTAGGGTACTGTTCATTACAGGAAGATTTATAAAGCAGGTGGAATATGGTATCCGCTTCTAAATAGGAGAGAACAAAAATCATTGCCAAGACATTACAAGAGTTGGTTGTTATTTCTGTGTGTTCATGTTTGAGCAACCAACACATGTAATGCCCTTCGGGTGCTATGCATCTTGGCATGATTTTCACTCTCCTATTGGAAGCTCCTGACAAGCTTTGTTTTATCCTCAACAAGCCTCCTACATTTCACTTCCAGTTTGTCCGCTTTGCTGGACATGCTTACAGCTTCATTCAGTCAGCATGTTTCCGGTAAAACTGCTTGTCCAGTCTTGCGTGCCCTGTGGGGTAAAATTACAAGGAGATATAGTTTTTATTCTATGATAACTGAATATCTCCTTGCCATAGGTAGGTCGCTTCCGCCATTTGCAATGGCTCTAAAGCTCCCATAATTTTCCCCTCACGCAGAAGGGCACACAACAGCCAAAGGAAAGATACCAGAATCTTTATGAAGAGTAAACTTAAAAAGTTTAGAAATGAAGTTTAAGAATTAAGAATCAGTTTTCCAATAAGTCTGTTAACCCATAAAAAAAATAAAAGAGGAAGCATGGTGCCCTCAGAGGGTGCAGGCGGTCATCACCACATCATGTTAAAGCTTAGGACAACCTCCGGCTATTCCTCAACACAACAGGTCAGGAGTAATCCAACTGTTGTTTTTTCAAGTTGACCAGAACTAAAAACTTGTTTCAAATCTTGAACTCCTTTAGCAGCTGATCAAATGGAATCTCAAGAGCTTCAGATATTTTAATCAGAGTATACAGAGTAGGCATAGTTCCACCGTTTTCCAGTCTAGAAAAATGGGATTTTTCCATATTACTACTACTTGCCAACTCCACAGCAGAAATCTTCCTATCCTGACGCAGTTTTCTAATGTGCTTGCCAAATTTCTTCCGGATATTTTCCTTCCGTAGTCTTTCCTCTTTTTCAGTCATTGCTAATTATTATAACAATACAAAGAGAGGTATTACAAGAAGAAATTGGTTACCATTAATGGTAACTGTTGAAATAAAACTTACTTTTGTTCAATCTTAATCACTAAACCTTTTAAGAATGGAAAAAATAATCTACCTATTATGTTTGTCCGGAATGATCTTCAGCACATCTTTTAAGAGTGACAAAACCACCGGTATTACTACAGAAGAAAGCGATTCAGAATGGAAGCTACCAACAAAAAATGGTTTTATTTATTATGTCTTTGATGAGACATTAAATAATAAAAAGAAAGAATTATGCGAATATTTATCAATGACAAGTACTACTTCTGACTATTATCCAATTATGAAACAAATCGGGGCTAAATGCCATGAATTAAGTCAACAAAAAAATAATCCTTGGGCAAGGCTAGGATATTCTTTAGGTGCTGTAGTGAATCAATCATTTTCATCGACATCTCCAATATGCAAATCGCCAGTATTCAAATCATGTTGTCAGCCCAATGGTAATGATACTTTGACTGGACAAATAATGATAACAATTCCTCCAAAAGTTCTCTACCCAAATCTTATTAATGCTTTTAAAAAACAAACTCTATCTCAACAGTTAAAATGTAGATTGGAACTTATATTGATAAATAAAAATCAATATCAATTAAAGATAAAAGGATTTCAGATGACTGTAACGACAAATAGTATTAAAGATGGAGCACAAACTAATGAATATTATCTAGATGATTTATATGCGGAGTTTGAAAAATCTGAGAATAAAGATAAAGAAATGATCCGGTTCTATAAAGAGTTGAACTATTTCATCACATCCTCAAACAAGATTATCAAAGAAGCAATTGCACGGGAGATAGCTGTTCAGGAACTGGATTAGGAATTAACCTCAGAAGATGAATAGCTGAGACAGTAATGGCAACGGAAATTTTAACTGGGGAATTCAAACGTTCTTGTACAAAAAAGAATGGTAAAACCCTTTTTATCTATTGGATAAAAGGCTCTTACGCTTTATTGCGTGATTACAAAGCATCAAGAGGAGATTATCTCACAGTTGATCCTGACGGGAAAAATGACATCCCCTTATTTCCAACATACTACTACTGCGGGAAAGTAATCAGGCTGAAAAAGTCCATGAAAGGGAATTATTTTGCCTTTGATGAAAATTTGGAAGCACCTTTTAAGATTAAGGAAATATGTATATTTGTGAAAAACTATTTTTATGACGAAGCAACAAATTATTAAAAGCATAGAATCCCATATCCGAAGAAAATCATTTTTGAAATATTTTTGGGGATATGAGAATTGGTATATTGGTGTTACTAAAACTCCGAATAAAAGAAAACAGGCACATAGGCATCCAGAAAAATGGAGAGCATGGAAAACCAGCAATGCGGTTATTGCAAGAGCAATAGAAAAATATTTCCTTGCTAAAAAAATGAAAGGTGGCGGTGGCGGTGGTACTAATACCATTTGGGTATATGTATATTAATGCACATTTATTTTAGACAATCTTTTAAAATATCTATTTGTTCTTTTTAATATTTCATTTGTAGATATTCTTCTTTTTTGTATATCAACAATCGTATTGTGTGCTGTTATAAATGCTTTTTTGTAATCTGCTTTATTTTCCTTAATCTTAAAAGGTGCTAATTTGGACAAAGAAAGATCATTATGTGAGCAGGCTCCATCTGTATTTGGAAGTTTTTTCAAGAAAAAATACAATGAAACAAAAGATGAGAATTGGTTGATTGCTGAAAAAAACGAAACAATTCTAAAAGAAGAAAGAAAAAATATTGAACATTACGATCCATCTGAAAGACAGTATGAAATTGATTCTGAGAAATTTTATCGTGACAGTTTCTGTGATGATTTTTTAGAAGGAGATAGCGATAATATTTGGAACATTGATTAGCATTAATCCTCAACTGTTACGTTAATAATGAAACAAAGCAGCAAGCAAATGAAAATAAAATTATTTATGCTGTTCTCTATGATTCTTTTTATAGGATTCATTTCATGTAATAGTCACAGGAGCAATAAATGCACAGGAGAAAAAGATTGCTCAGTGTGCACTGATTGTTCCCGATGTGAATACTGTAGTGATAAAGATCACAGTTGCGGAGTTTGTGGAGATGGTGATGATAATAATCCCGAACCTGTAAGAGAGTAACAGTACACTTAACCCTATATGTGAAAGAAAAATTTATGTCAACCAATCTTTCACCTCCTGCAATGTCCACATCTGATTTACAAAAGAAAAAACATTTTTTCCTGAAAAATGAAAACTTCTTTTGGGATATAGTAAGCTTCCGGTATGGCTTCAAACATTCGCAATTAAGACAATATAAAACCATACTGAAGTGGGATAAGATTGTTTCCAACGAAAGCATAGAATGGAGCATAGAAATTGTGAAAGAATTTAAAGAATTCTTATTTCGAGAGGAAAATATTTTTGAACTCTGTTGTAATGAATCTCTTCCATGGACTATAGAATTCTTGCAACGCTATGAAAACTTATGGTCATGGGAATTGCTGGCTCAGAACACATGTGTAATGTGCAATCCAACCATAAGAAAATATTATTACAGCAGACTATATCCATATTTTGAGGACTATCTCGATAGGTGCTCCAAAGATTTTAATAATGTAAGTGCGGAAAATCAAAAATTCAGTGATGAAGTTGAAAGAGATGCGCAAGAGTTCAGCAAACATAAGGAGTTGCAATTTCAGTATCCTAAAGAAATTTTAAATGCTCAGGATACAAACTGGTACTGGTTGAGTCATAACATTCTGCTTCCATGGTCTGCAGCCCTCATTGAAAAATATATTGATCAATGGAATTGGACAGCATTAGGAAGAAATGAAAGTATTCCATGGGATTTGGAATTGCTCAAAAAGTTTGAACATAAAATTGATTGGACAATGGATTTTCCGGATGCAAAAGGAAAAACCGCTACAACAGGCAGGAGCATTAGTTATAACATGAGTATTGAATGGGATTCTGATATTCTTTCCACATTTCGGAATAGGTTAGATAAATTTCCGATCTCAATGTTTGGGAATGGGAAATGGAATATTGATCTAGTGATTCAATTCAACAATTTCTGGGATATGGATGTGTTATACCTGAATAAAGCTGTGTGGGAAAAGACATTCCCAGAATTCCATACAGAGGAACGTCTTATTCCTTTCATGGACTATCTGGTAGCAACCCGATATAATCAACTGAGTATTCATTTTTAAAAGTAGCCGGAATCCTGAATACGTATACTAAATCTAAAACCCGATACAAGAGGACTTATAAGATTAGATAACACAAAAGCTATTGAAGTTTTCATTCATGAGAATGATAAAGGGATTAATTAGGTGCTGGAGCATCATTCATGGGCTTCCCTGCTGATTAAATCATCGTAGAGGGATAACGATCACGTCCTCTGAAAACTCACGTAATAGGTTCTTTAACCCCTTATAAAAATAAAAAACAATATTAACCAAGCTTCCACCTGCAAATGACATGCAAATAGAATGATGGTATGATGGTAACTACTATGAGAATTGGCTGTTCTGCCTCTGCTCCCAAAGCAGATGCGCTAGCCGGACTGCGCTACACCCCGATTAATATCTTCCAAATATCTTTTCATGCCGCGTTTCTTAATTTTGTTTTCCAATTGAACCGCTTCGCTTTTTGTCATACAATCAAAATGTTGCATCAATTCCCAAGGTAAACCCTTTTTTGTATACACGCTTCGTCCTTCATTGTGCCTCTTTAATCTGTCATTCAGATCTTGAGTACTACCAACGTAATACTTATTTATCTTTTTACTATGTAAAATATACACTTTATACATTTTCAATGAACCTACAACTCTGGCGCCAAGGCGCCATGCGCTAGCCGGACTGCGCTACACCCCGATTATTTTTTCAATGAACTGTGCGGAGAGGGCGGGATTTGAACCCGCGGTACCTCTTTCGAAGTACGGCAGTTTAGCAAACTACTGGTTTAAACCACTCACCCACCTCTCCTTTTTTACAAAGGGTGGCAAATGTAGGAAAAAAGTTATTCGCCTTCATTGATAAATCCTTGTTCTGTTGTATCGCTCATCTCCTACATTTGAATTATTAAAAATTAATTTAAATGAAGTGTGTTCGAAAATTATTATCAATATTTCTTATCCTCATTTCGTTAATACTTTTTTCCTGCTCAGGAAATTTTCCTGTAAAGAACGAAGTAATCATTCATCAGCTTGCCGACCCTGAGATGATCAATCCTGTCAACTTCACCGATGCACAGGCAGCCTATATCACAAGCCATATTTTTCAAAAACTGATTGATGCAGATTTCCGAAATCCATCTGAACTGGTTCCCATTCTTGCAGAAAGCCGTCCGGTAATAGAAAAAACGCCTGAAGGAAAAATGAAACTTACTTTCAGAATCAGGAAGGAAGCGCAATGGGACAACGGAAGCGATGTGACCGCAAAAGATGCTGAGTTTACCATAAAAACTTTCAAATGCCCGCTGGTAAATAATCCGAATTCAAAATCATATTTTGACTTCATGGTAGATTTTAAATTTTACGATGATGACCCGAAAAAATTCACCATCGTATCTGATACGCTTTATTTCATGGCGGAAGCAACTTTTACTGACATCTCCATACTTCCTGAATATTTATACGACCCGAAAGGGTTGATGAAAAAATTTTCTGTTAAGTTGATTGCTGAAAAGCCTGACTCGCTGAATTCAGATGCACAGATGAAAGAATTTGCTGATGACTTTAATTCCGAAAAAAGAATGCGCGATCCGAAATTCATAGGCGGAAGCGGTGCTTACAAATTCACGGAATGGATCACTAACGACAACATTGTTCTCACCAGAAAAGACAACTGGTGGGGCGATGCTCTTCAAAAAGAAAACTGCTTCTTTGAGTCATTCCCAGACAAACTTATTTTCAAAGTAATTTCTGATCAGGTAACCGCCATTGTTTCACTAAAGGCAGGAAACATTGATGTGATGGACGGAATTAAATCGAAAGATTTTAATGAGCTGCCTAAATCAGAAAAATTCACAAAGAATTTCAGCTCATACACACCCATGGAATATTCATATGTATATATCGGACTGAATACAAAAAATCCACTGCTGAAAGATAAATTTACAAGACAGGCACTCGCACATGTTACAGATATTCAGAGCATGATAAAAACGATTAAGTACGGGCAGGCAGAGCAGACAATTGGACCCGTTCATCCTTCAAAGAAAAAATCATATAACTCCGATATTCATCCTTACGATTACAATCTTGAAAAAGCTAAAGAATTATTATCACAGGCAGGATGGAAAAATACAAATAGCGATGAAACTCTTGACAAGATGATTGACGGAAAACGAACTGAGTTTATTATTGATTTTATTGTCAATGCAGGCAACTATGAACGCAAAGCCATCGGGCTCATGCTTCAGGCAGAAGCTAAAAAAGTTGGCATAGCGATAAATATTGTATCTGTTGACTGGGCAGTCTATCTTGACAGATGCCGCAATCACAAGTTTGATCTTATGATTGGGAAATGGCTTGGCGGTCCGGGACCTGATGACTTGAAACAAATCTTTCACAGCACTGCGGCAACGGGCGAGGGCTCCAACTATTATAACTTTTCAAATGCTGGCGCTGACGCGTTGATTGATTCTATCCGTTCAGAAATTGATGAAGAGAAACGAAACGGAATGTATAAACGCATACAACTTATTTTTCACGATGAGGTACCAATAATTTTCCTGTTTGCTCCTGCCGAAAAAATCGTCATCAGTAAAAAATTTGATAATGCCTATCCGAGCGAGGTGCGGCCCGGCTACTGGGTGGAAGGATTTCAAATCAAAACTGCTTCGCCAGAGTAGTAATTTCTCTTATTGTATATTTGGCTGATGGTAAAATACATTTTCAAGCGGATTCTGTTTTTCATTCCCACTCTGATCGCTATTTCGCTTCTCACTTTTTTTATTTCCATTAATGCGCCAGGCGATCCGGTTGAAATAATGCTCAACAGGTCAAACGGAAGCGAAGGGCAGAACGCAAAAAATTCTGCCGGTGACAAAGACTATGCTGCATTGAGGAATAAACTCGGTTTTGATCTGCCAGTATTTTATTTCTCTCTCACCGATGCAACTATTTCGGATACACTGTATAGGATTTCAAATCCTTCTCACCGCGAAACCCTTAAACGCCTTTCAAATGATTTTGGAATCTGGGAAAATGTTTCCGAATATTATTTATCTGTACAGCAACTAGAATTAAGATTGTTTTCTATAGCAAAAACAGACCACAATGCTTCCCGCGTTTCTGAAACTAAAAATCTGATTGATGAGCTTTACAGAAACTATGAAAAGTCAACCATCAAAAATACGCTTGAAAAAATTTCAAATCAGATTTCGGACACACTGGAAAATGAACGCAATCATTTGTCTGACTGTTTTGAAAGAATGATTTCAGAAAAAAATCCTTACAGGAAATATATTCCTGTCCTTCATTGGTTTGGATTCAACAACCAGTATCATCATTGGGTAATGAATTTCATAACAGGAGATTTCGGAATTTCTTATCAGGATAAACGTCCGGTTGAGAATTCCCTGTATGATGCACTTGGAAAAACTCTGGGTATAAGTCTGACTTCCATTCTTCTGGCTTATTGCATTGCCATTCCGCTGGGTGTTCATTCATCTGTAAAAAAAGGAACGCGAAATGAAAAAACAATCAGCACTACCCTTTTCATTTTATATTCACTGCCAAATTTCTGGATTGCTACCATGCTGGTTGTTTTTCTCTGCGGAGGCGATTATCTTTCGTGGTTTCCTGCTCCGGGTTCGCCTGCTATTCCGGATGACGCACCTCTTTGGTATAAATTTTCTGAAGGAGTTTACCGTTTACTACTTCCTCTCTTCTGCTGGACATACGGATCTCTTGCGTTTATTTCCCGGCAAATGCGAGGTGGAATTCTTGCCAGCATCACACAGGATTACATTCAAACCGCCCGGGCAAAAGGATTAGATGAAAAACAAGTCATCTGGAAACACGCTATGAAAAACTCTCTTCTTCCTCTTATCACATTGTTTGCAAGTATTTTTCCTCTTGCCATTTCCGGTTCCTTCGTGATAGAAACTATTTTTAATATTCCCGGAATGGGAAAACTTGGACTGGATGCGTTGTATGCAAGAGATTATCCAATCATCTTTACAGTAATGATGTTCACAGCCATTTTAACCATGCTCGGCAACCTGGTTTCAGATATCCTTTATGCACTGGTTGACCCACGCATTGCATACACTAAAAAGTCATGAGTCCCGATAGCTATCGGGATGATTAATTTTTCTATTTTTGCCCTCCTTTAAATAACCCATTGAATACCCTTTAGAATGTCGGATTTTCCTTCTGAGCATAAGAGCAATGTTAACTCTACTTATTTGCTTGCGTTTTTTTATAAATGGCGCAAGGCAATTTTTTCTGTCTTTCTTTTATCTGCAGTTTCTTCTTCCGTAATTTCCTGGATGATTCCTGAAAAATTCAAGTCAACTGTGATTCTTTTTCCTGCTCCGTCCATATCAATTTCAAAATCACTGATGAGCCAGAATGCTTCTCCTCAATCCGATCTTTTGCGGTATGGAGAGGAAGATGATATGGAAAGAATGCTTCAGGTTCTTAACTCCGAAGAAATCCGGGAAAGAATTGTGAATAAATACAAACTGAGCGAACATTACGGAATTGAAAATGACGATAAATACAGGAGAACACTTTTACGTCAGGAATACGATGACAATATTCAGTTCAAGAAAACAGAATACATGTCTGTTAAAATTGAAGTGCTTGACCGCGACCCACAAGTGGCATCCAACATTGCGAATGACATTGCCTCTCTGTATGATTCTGCTATGGTTCGCATGAAACACGAACGCTCCTTTGATGCCTATAAAATTGTTGAACGAGAATATGTGCTGCTTCAAAACGAAATAAAGTCAAAAGAAGATTCGCTTCACAAACTCATGCAACTGGGAGTGAACGATTATGAATCGCAGGCAGAGCGGTTAAACGAAGCGCTGGGCAAAGCAATTGTGGAAGGAAAAACGGGAGCTGCCGCTGAACTGGAACAAAAAATAAAAACGCTTTCCACCTACGGAACTGCTTATATGGCGCTCCGTGATGACCTGTATCGCATGCGCGAGCAGTCAAATCTTCTTAAAGAAAAATTTGAGCAGGCAAAGGTGGATGCCCAGCAGAGTATTTCCGAAAAATTTGTGGTTGATAAGGGATTCCCTGCCGAAAAAAAATCGTATCCTATTCGCTGGATAATTGTTGCCGTGTCAACATTATCGTCATTGATAATTGCGTTGCTTGCCATTGCGCTTTTAGAAAATTTCAAAAAGATTCAACAAACATTCAGAAAAGCATAGATGAAAAATTTTGATTTGTTAAATATTATCTGGAAATGGAAAATCACTTTGGCAATAGTGGTTGTTCTCGCTGTTATTTTTTCCTCCATATTTTCCTCTGCTTACTTTATCAAACCAAAGTACAAATCAAATGCGATAATTTATCCTTCCAACCTCACACCTTACAGTCAGGAATCTACCACCGAACAAATGCTTCAGCTTTTTCAGTCTGACAGCATTTTCAATCATGTGGTAGATTATTTTCATCTCATTAATCATTACAATCTGGATTCTGCCAGCCCCTCCATTCACAACCAGCTTCTGGGAACATTTAATGAAAATGTTTCTATCAAAAAAACGGAATATGAAGCGGTAAAAATTGAAGTGCTTGATCAGGATCCGAAAATTGCCTGCGACATGATTAATGAAATGATAAATGCCTTTAACGCGTATACCTTGAAAATAAATCAGGAAAAATCGAGAGAGATGGTAACCATTTATTCTGAGCAGATGAAAAAGAAACAAGAACAGATAGATTCGATAAATGTTTCGCTGAAAGAGATTGCCGTGAAATTCGGAATTACTGATTACTATGCCCAGTCACGCGAACTTTCAAAAGAATATTATCGTTCTATTGCCTCCGGAAACGAAAAGAAAATTGAAGCCCTCACCAATTCATTGAGAAACCTTGAGGAGCGGGGCGGAAAAGTTCATGAACTGGAACAGCATCTCAATCAGGCAACCAGCGAATATGCAAGGATTCTGGAGAAATATAATGCGGTGGTAAATGATTCTGAAAAACATATTACTTATACAAACGTGGTGGTGAAACCATTTCCGTCAGACAAGAAAGCATATCCTGTCAGATGGCTGATTGTCACTATTGCATCTTGCGCTGCTCTTTTGTTTTCACTGATTGTAATAACAATAATAGAAGGAAGAAAAGTCAATTTGAAAATTAACTGATTTGAAATTTGAAGATGAATTCATTTGTTCATTTTCAAATTTTCAAATAATAAAATTAAATTATGGCAGTAATCGGCAGTATCCGTAAACGAGGCGGGCTCATCGCAGCCGTAATAGGCATCGCTCTTCTTGCATTTGTATTGGGCGACTTTCTTTATAAAGGGCAGAGCATGTTCGGTTCTGAACAAAATGCCGGAAAGATTGCAGGCAATTCAATCAGCGCAATTGCTTTTGAAAATGAAGTGCAGCGCATTGCCGATGTTCAGAAAGAGCGAAGAAGGCAAACCGCCCTCGATGAAGAAACCATGAACTCCATTCGCGACCGCGTGTGGGAAAAATTTGTGAACGAACTTGCCCTGAAACCTGAATTTCAATCGGCAGGAATTTCTGTCAGCGATGGCGAAGTGAAAGAACTTATTTTAGGAAATGATGCCGACCCCATGGTGGTGCAGTACTTTACCGATCCGAACAGCAATCAGATCATTCAATACTTCCGCGATCCGATGACCGGAAAACTTAAACCCTCCAGCGTAAAAACATATGTAGATTCTCTTCCGGCAGAAGAAAAACCGCGCTGGGCGGAATTTGAAGACCTGCTTCGCGACACGAGGGCGCAAAACAAATATTTAACGCTTATTAAAAAAGGACTGTACGTTACCACCGAACAGGCAAAACAGGATTATGCCAACCTGAACCGCTCAGTGAATTTCAACTATATTGTAAAGCCCTACTCTTCTCTGGCAGATTCTCTCGTGAAGGTGAGCGATCAGGATATGCTGAAATATTACAATGAGAACAGCTATAAGTATAAACAAGATGCATCCAGAAAACTGGAATATGTAATCTTTGATGTAAAACCCACCCAGCCGGATTTTGACGATGTAAAAAATGATTTGAACAAACTCTCGGAAGAATGGAAATTAATCAAATCAGTGAAAGAGGATTCTTTTCTGGTTGTTCGTGAAGCGGAAAGCAGAACGTTTGACACTACCCGCTACGCAAAAGGACAATTGCCCCTTCAGATTGATTCGCTTGCACACGCTTCTGAAAAAGGAACCGTTCTTCCTTTGTTCTTAGAAAACAATCAATACAAGCTTTCAAAAGTGATGGACCACTACCTGACACCCGACTCGGTGAAAGCGCGCCACATCCTCATTAAAGTTCCGAAGGGAGATACGCTGGCAAAGGCAAAAGCGAAAGTGAAAATTGACAGCATTAAATCTGTGATTCTGAAGAAACACAACTTTGAAGAGATGGCAAAAAAGTTTTCTGATGATGGAGGAAGCAAAGATACGGGCGGAGTGCTGGGCTGGTTTGGTCCCGGAAAAATGGTTCCGGAATTCCAAAACGCATGCTTTAACGGAAAGAAGGGCGAACTGCCAATCGCTTTTTCACAGTTCGGATATCACCTTATCGAAATTCTTGATCAAAGCGTTCTTACCGAAAAAACTTCGGTTGCCACCATTGACAGAACCGTTGAGCCCGGAACTAAAACCCGGCAGGATATTTACAACATCGCCACCGATTTCATCACAAAATACCACACTTCTGAAACTTTTGATAAAGGCGTTGAAGAATCGCATGTTATAAAGCGCCTTGCCGACCCGTTAAAGGAAAATGACAAAGCCATTGCAGGAATTGAAAACCCCCGCGAAATTATCCGATGGGCTTTCAAAGAAGAAAAGGGAGCAATAAGCACCGAGCCGTTCAGCTTTCCCGATAAATATGTAGTGGCGCATCTTTCTGAAATACGCGAAGAAGGAATTGCTCCGCTCGAACAGAAAAAAGAAGAAGTGGAAATGGGCGCGAAGAAAGCAAAGAAGGCGGAAAAATTTATTGAAGACATGAACAAACTGAACGCAAAGACCATTGAAGAGTATGCTTCAAAGCTGAATGTGCAGGTGAATCCCGCAGAAGGCGCCACGTTTTCTTCTTATTCCATTCCTAATGTGGGAAGAGAAGCGAATCTCTACGGACCTTTATTTACCATGAAACAAAATGAACTCTCAAAACCGGTTGCCGGAGAATCGGGCGTTTATGTTGTGAAGATTGATAAAATAACCGAAGCGCCTGCCACCACTGATTATTCCAGCGCCAAAACACAGGCGGCAAATAATTTTTCTTACCGTGCCGACATTGAAGCCGTTGAAGCCATTAAGAAAAAGGCAGAGATTAAAGATGACCGCGCGAAGTTCTTTTAAAAGGAAACTCAAATAACCGGAGTACCAACTGAGACAAAAGGCATCCCGACTGTGACAAAAGGCATCCCATCTGTAACAAAAGGCATCCCTTCCGTGACAAAAGGCATCCCTTCCGCGACAAAAGGCATCCCGACTGAGACAAAAGGCATCCCGACTGAGACAAAAGGCATCCCAACTGTGACAAAAGGCATCCCATCTGTAACAAATGCCACCGCAACTGAAACAAACGCCACCGCAACCATGACAAATGCCACCGCAACTGTAACAAACGCCACCGCAACCATGACAAACGCCACCGCAACTGTAACAAACGCCACCGCAACTGTAACAAACGCCACCGCAACCATGACAAATGCCACCGCAACTGAAACAAACGCCACCGCAACCATGACAAATGCCACCGCAACTGAAACAAACGCGGCAGGAACGGCAACAAACCATCAAAAACAGCAAAATAATTAACCTTCAACTTGTAACCTGTAACCATTAACCATTCTTTATATGGAGAACCTTATTTATTTACTTCCCGTTTTCGGACTTGTTGCGCTTGCCTACAGAACAATCATTGCCCGCTGGGTGGTTAAACAAGATGCGGGAGATGCCAAGATGAATGGCATTGCTCAAAATATTGCCGAAGGCGCCATGGCATTTTTGAAAGCCGAATACCGCATACTTGGAATTTATGTAGTGCTTGCCGGAATCGGATTAGGAATTCTTTCTCAGATTCCAAAAGTAGCGGCTCACTCAAGTTTATTGATCATTGTTGCTTTTGTGGTAGGATGTTTTTTCTCCGCACTTGCGGGATTTCTTGGAATGAGAATAGCAACAAAAGCAAATGTTCGTACTACTCAGGCAGCTAAAACATCTTTAGCAAAAGCGTTGAAAGTTTCTTTCCGAGGAGGAACGGTGATGGGATTGGGAGTTGCAGGTCTTGCAGTTTTAGGTTTAAGTTCTTTGTTCATTATCTTTTTCTTTCAGTTCATGGGAGGAAATTTTGCAACAGGCGGTGGCTATGACGGCATGACCAGAGTGCTGGAAGTGTTAGCCGGATTTTCTTTGGGCGCTGAATCCATCGCCTTGTTCGCCCGTGTGGGTGGCGGCATTTATACAAAAGCCGCTGACGTTGGCGCTGACTTAGTAGGAAAAGTGGAAGCCGGAATTCCTGAGGACGATCCGCGCAACCCGGCAACGATTGCCGATAACGTAGGAGATAACGTGGGCGATGTGGCAGGAATGGGCGCTGACTTGTTTGGTTCTTACGTAGCCACTGTTCTTGCCTCCATGGTTTTAGGAAATTATATTATTCGTGATAATGGCGGAAGCATTGCGGATGTTTTCGGTGGAATTGGTCCGATACTTCTTCCTATGGCAATTGCAGGCGCAGGAATCATCGCCTCCATCATCGGAACTTTTTTTGTAAATGTTTCTGACAAAGCAGAAGCAAACACCAATACCGTTCAACGCGCATTGAATATGGGAAATAATATTTCCATGCTGCTGGCGCTTGTTGCTTCTTTCGGTCTGATTAAAATAATGCTGCCCGAAACAATTCTGATGAGCGCATTCAGTGCAGGAGAATTCACATCTATCACTACTTCATCTCTGAATGTATTCTTTGCCGTTTGCATCGGGATGGCGGTTGGCTATTTAATTTCCTTCATCACGGAATATTACACCGGACTGATCGGAAAACCTGTTCGCGCCATCGTGGAGAAATCCGCAACAGGAGCCGCCACCAATATTATTGCCGGACTGGGAACCGGAATGCTTTCCACTGCTTTCCCTGTAATAATTTTCGCAGGCGCCATCTGGGGCGCTTATGCGCTGGCCGGTTTTTACGGAGTGGGTATCGCTGCTTCGGCAATGATGGCAACCACCGCCATGCAATTGGCAATTGATGCCTTCGGTCCTATTTCAGATAACGCAGGCGGCATTGCTGAAATGAGTCAATTGCCGAAAGAAGTGAGGGAGAAAACTGATGTGCTTGATTCCGTTGGTAATACTACCGCTGCTGTTGGAAAAGGTTTTGCAATTGCTTCGGCTGCGCTGACTGCCCTCGCTCTTTTTGCTGCGTATGTAACGCTTACCGGAATAAAAGGCATAAATATTTTTGACGCGAAAGTGCTTGCCGCTTTATTTGTTGGCGGAATGATTCCCGTTGTGTTCTCCGCTCTTGCAATGAATTCCGTAGGTAAAGCTGCCATGGATATGGTGAATGAAGTGCGCAGGCAGTTCCGCGAAATTCCCGGCATACTGGAAGGAACCGGAAAACCTGAATACGGAAAATGTGTGGAGATATCTACAAAAGCTGCTCTTAGAGAAATGTTAGCTCCCGGTGTTATCACCATTGTTACTCCAATCATCATCGGTCTGGCAATGGGCGCTGAAGCATTAGGCGCTTACATGGCGGGCGTGACTGTGAGCGGAGTTCTTTGGGCTATCTTTCAAAACAATGCAGGCGGTGCGTGGGATAATGCAAAAAAATCTTTTGAGAAAGGTGTTGAAATTGTAGTGAACGGAAAGAAAGAAACCTTCTATAAAAAATCTGAACCGCACAAAGCGGCTGTGGTGGGTGATACGGTGGGTGATCCGTTCAAAGATACTTCAGGTCCTTCGATGAATATTCTTATCAAACTTTCTTCACTGGTAGGATTGACCATTGCTCCGCTGATTGCCATTCACAATGCAGCACCGACTTCTCCTATAGAAAATAATGCTGTAACAATTGCTGCTCCTGCTCCCGTTACCAATATGAAAGATCTGAAAGGAACTTATGTAATGAATGCAACAGATGAGAAAAAAGTGAATTAATCATCGTCTCCTTTTTCCTGCTCTTCTGTACCTTTAGTTTCGCCCTTCTCTTCCTGTTCGGAATATTTTTTTATCCATGCCTGATATTCTTCAGGAGACATCTTGTTCATTTTATTCAATAAGAAATCCGTCATCGCCCATATCGCTTTGTCGTTATGCGTGGGACCGTACGCAGGCATGCTTGTCATCTTGATACCATTTTTAATAATCCAGAATGATTCATCAGGATCCGGCATATCATCTGACTTATAGAACTTGGGGGGCTTGGGATAAAGTCCTTTAGCCATTTCACCCGGATCAATACCGGGAGCGCCATGGCAGCTGACACACATCTCGTTGTAATGCCCGAATCCATCAACGAAATTTGCCGTATCGTTCATCGGAGAAACTTGTATGTCTTTCAATCTCGCGTTGATGGAATTATGCAGAGTGGTTCTGATCATCCATTTGGTGAGCGCATTGTGCGGTGTTAACTGGCTTACATCATACATGCCTGAATACATGTAGGCAGTAAATATTGCAACGATAATAACCAAAGTGGTGATGACGGTGAGGATTATTTTTTTCATGGCAGAAGTTTTCTTCGGCAAATATAGTACACTTCAAGCAATTCAAAAACAGCACTATCAATTCATCTGCGGGTTTTCCGGGAAGTTGGCAATGATAGAATAATCTTTGCCCATACTTTTTAAACTTTATAAAATAATTTTCCCTGATTCTCTGCTGGTGTGAATGATTCTGACAATATGCACGTCTGAATCTATAATCTCATAAACAATTCTATAACTCCAGCGAACAACAGAACAGTATTCGCCAAGTAACGGATTGGCATATTCATATACTTGGAATTTTCGGGGTATTGTACTTAATCCGCCAACTGTTTTTACCAATTCATCCCTGACAATTAATGCTGATTGCGGAGAATCGCGATGGAGGCAATCATAAATATCTTTCAGTTCAGAAATTGCAACCGAATCCCAGATAACTCTAAATCTTTTCATTTACCATTTCTTCATTTGCTTTTCCAAATCCTCTTGAGAAGTATGCTTCCCGGATTTATATCTCTTCTTGGCACTCTTCAAACTTTTGTTGAAAACTGATTGGGTGATGGGGGTTCCATGAATATCATAACCAATTATAGGATTTTGTGCAATCCCTAACAACTGTTTAACCTGCTGTAGAATTGTTTCATCATTAATATGAGTAATTCTTTCTATTAAACTAATTTTTTCCGCGTGAATATTCATATAAAAAAGATTTTAGTTAGTATTGTATTTAATACAAAAGTAGTGATTTAATAAGTTGAGCAAAAAGCGAATTTAATTCCACAAAGGATTTTCAGGGAAGTTGGCAAGGATGCCATATTCTTGTCCCATTCCTTTAAGAACATCTTTCCAGAGTTTGTTCCAGTCGTTGGTCATAACGATGTCAATGGAAGCGGGTGCCACCAGCCATGAGTTTCGCTTTATCTCCTCTTTCAATTGTCCATCGCTCCAGCCGGAGTAGCCGATGAACAGGCGGATTTCATTCTGAGAAATCTTTTTTCCGTGCAGAAGAGCTTTCACTGTTTCGAAATTGCCTCCCCAGTATAAATCTCCCATGATGTTAATGCTTTCTGGAATCGCATCACCCAGCGTATGAATGTAAAACAAACTATCTCGCTGCACGGGTCCTCCATCCCAAACGGGAAAATCATTTCCTTCAAACTCTTCCACAATCTGATGAAGCTTTAAATCCATAGGGCGGTTGAGGACAAAACCAACGCTGCCCTCATCATTATGATTCGCCAGCAGAATGACCGAGCGCTTGAAATTCGGGTCGTTCATGAACGGCTCGGAGATGAGCAGTTTGCCTTGTTCAGGTTTGAATTTTGTGAAGTCTAATTTCATCATAGGCGATTGCAGAATTGTTGTACTGTCTTATTGTTTTATTGCTAAAAGATCAATACGACAATACAACAATAAAACAAGAGGCATTGGTATTACCAATTAAAAAGAGGATACTTCTTCATCCACTTATTCACTTCTTTCTTCACTTCAGCAATTCTTGTTTCATTATCAGTATGCATCAGCACGTCATCAATCAGTTCAACAATTTTCAGCATATCTTTTTCTTTCAGCCCTCTGGTTGTAACCGCGGCAGTTCCGATTCTGATTCCTGAAGTAACGAAAGGGGATTTATCATCAAAGGGAACCATGTTTTTGTTCACGGTAATATCTGCTTTGATAAGCGATTCCTCCGCTTTTTTTCCTGTCAGGTTTTTATTCCTAAGGTCAATTAACATGCAGTGATTATCGGTTCCACCGGAACTGATGCTGTATCCTTTTTCCATAAATGTTTTTGCCATCGTGCGTGCGTTCTTCACCACTTGCGTAGCATATTTGAGGAATGATTCTTCCATTGCTTCACCGAAGGCGATTGCCTTTGCCGCAATGGCATGCTCCAGGGGACCGCCTTGTGTGCCGGGGAAAACAGCGCCATCTAAAACTGCCGACATCATTTTAATTTCTCCTTTGGGAGTGGTAAGTCCACATGGATTTGGAAAATCTTTTCCCATCATGATCATTCCTCCGCGTGGACCGCGCAATGTTTTGTGGGTGGTGGTGGTTACGATGTGGCAATGCGGAAGCGGATCGCTGAGCAACCCACGGGCGATCAATCCGGCAGGGTGAGCGATATCCGCCATGAGCAAACAACCCCCCTGCCCCCCTTTATTAAGGGGGACTTCAATTGAATCGGCAATTTTTCTGAGCCGTGCGTAATCCCAATCGCGTGAGTAAGCCGATGCACCGCAGATAATAAGTTTTGGTTTTTCAATCTGCGCCTTCTTCTCTACTTCGTCATAATCAACTCTTCCTGTTTCGCGATTCACATTGTAGAAACATGGAACATATAATTTCCCTGAAAAGTTTACCGGTGAGCCGTGAGTGAGATGCCCACCGTGAGCAAGATTGAAGCCGAGTATTTTATCTCCTGGTTTTAGTACACCGAGCATCACCGAAGCGTTTGCCTGCGCGCCTGAGTGCGGCTGAACATTCACCCAGGCAGCGTTGTACAGCGTTTTGGCGCGGTCAATGGCGAGTTGCTCCACTTTATCCACCACTTGGCATCCGCCATAATATCTTTTACCGGGAAGTCCTTCTGCATATTTGTTTGTGAGAACAGAACCCAATGCGCGCATCACTTGATCACTCACAAAATTTTCGGATGCGATGAGTTCAAGCCCGTGCAGTTGGCGGTTGCGCTCTTCTTTGATGAATTCAAAAACTATATTGTCTGGTTTCATAGAGGATATTTAGTGCATGGCACAAACATACATAATTCAGGAAATCGGTAGGGGAAGGGAGGATTGAGAGGTGAGAGAAATGAATAATGTCCTGAAGGGATGGAGACCCAAATAATGAATAATGAGGTGTTGACTATTGGATTTGAGGAGGGAGGTATGAGGTACGAGGTACGAGGTACGAATTACGAGGTGGGAGGTATGAATTACGAGGTGGGAGATAACGATTATGAGAAGGGAAATAACGATTATGAGAAGGGAAATAACGATTATGAGGTGGGAGATAACGATTATGAGGTGGGAGATAACGATTATGAGGTGGGAGATAACGATTATGAGGAGGGAAATGCCGATTATATGCTGATATTAAGCAGGTTTATGTAGATCAGGACTTACGCAAAAGGTGGTACAGATAACAGATTCATACGGATTTTCAGATAAACAGCCATCTGTAATCTGTAAATCTGCAAAATATCTGTTATCTGTACAATAGTTGCGAAAGTCCTATAGATTTTAATAGACAAAGCTGAATAGAGTTGTTTGGTATGGTAATTGTTTTATTGGTATAAATCAATACAAATAAAAAAGAACATGACACAAGAAGTAGAAGGAGCGTACAAATGCACGGAGTTGGAGTTGTATGCTATTGCGGAGCTTGGCTATAATAATCTGGAAACGGATTTGGCGGTGTTTGCCGTGAAGAAGGCGAAGTATACGGCTGCATTTTTGGCGGCACTGAGGGCTGTGCGAAAGGCAGCGATGGATTTGCCGGATGAGGAGGCGAGGGAGGAGGGGCATCAGACGTTAAGAAATCTTTTGGTGAGCGATTATCTACCGCCTGTGCTTGACAACTTTAATGATTTGAAGGGTTATATAAAAGATGCGTGGCCGAATGAAAAACCTGAGCCGAGGTATGAGGCAGCGGGCGGAAAAAAGTATGCAAAGGCAGCGGCAAAGGATTGGGAAAGCGTGGAGGGATTGAATGCTTCGATGCAACAATTTATTGCGGCTCACAGCGCGAAACTTATTAATCCGGGCGGGATGACGGGGGCTTTTGTTACGAAGGTGAATGATGATGAGACGAACTTTGATGATACTTATAAATTGTTTATGAAGGCGCGGGAAACGGGAGTGGCGCGGGGAGAAAAAATAAGCGCGAATAATTTGCTGCACAAAGAACTGATGGGGGTTTTGGAGGATGGGGCGGAGCGGGTATGGAGAGCGAATGCGGAGAAGAGGAAGAATTATATTTTTGATACGCTGAAGAATATTGTGAGCCCTCCGGGGAGCGCGAGTTTGAAGGTGCTTGTGATAAAGGGGGATGATACGGTTGTTGCGAATGTGCCTGTTACGATAAAACAAGAGGGGGCTACGCTGGCTACGAGGAGCGCGGGAATCAGTGTGACTACAAATAAGGAAGGGGTGGCATTGTTTGAAAGCGCTGACCCGGGAAGGTATGCGGGAGTGGTGGTTGTGGATGGTGTGAAAATATCTTTTACGAAGGAGATTGATACGGGTGTGAATGCGCGGATTACAGTGGAGGTGCCCCTGACCTAAAGGGGGAATACAAAAGGCAGTAGACAATAGATAGTAAACAATAAAATAAAAAAGGCGGGAAGAATTTTCTCCCGCCCAGCCCTACCCCCTGCCCCTCCCCATTAGGGAGGGGAAAAAGCAAGAAAAGGAAAGCCCCTCCCCCCGATGCTCCGATTGGGGCAAGCCAACCCTCCCCGTTAGGGAGGGAGAGGAGGGGGCAGTTATTTTGTTTTAATCATCTTTTTTGTATCAAGCGTTATGCCATCGGCAACAATGCTATACGTATAAATTCCGCTTGACAAATCGGAAGCGTATACATTCAACTGTCCTTTTCCTTTTTCATTAATCTTTACTTCTTTGATAATGTCTCCATCCATGTCGGTGAAAATTATCATCACATCATTTGCGTCTTTGGGAATGAAGTAAGGAATGGTTGTCTGCTCTTTGAATGGATTGGGGTTGTTCTGGTCGAGCACAATTTTTTTGGAAGCGAGGTTTACATCTATTTGAGATGTGGCTGAATTATTTCCTGTTGTGCGCGCGGTGGTGTTCTTCAATGAATCCACTTCGGCTTTCAGGGTTTTAATTGCTTCTACCAGCACCGGAACCACTCTGCCGTAATCGAGCGTAAGGAAACCGTTTGCATCGGTGTGTACCACTTGGGGAACTACTTGCTGCACATCTTGCGCGATGAAGCCGATTTGCCTTGCGCTGTCAAATTCATAGCCGGGGGTTGGAATCCAGTTGTAATAAACTGCGTTGAGGGCGGAAACTTTATCGAGGGCGGAAGTTACGGGGGCTACATTGGTTTTAAAGCGGATGTCGGAACTGGAATTGAAACTGACGGCTGTTTTTTGGCGGATAGTATCAACTGGTTTAGGACCAATGCCAATGCACTTGGCGGTATCGGTGAATGAAAATATTTGCGACCATGCTCCTGCGCCTGCATTGTTTTTTGCGCTCACACGCCAGTAGTAAGTGGCGGGAATAGTATCGCAGAAGCCGGCAGAAAAGGTGGTGTCGGTTATTCCGCTTTGGTCAAGCACTATGTTGCTGAATGAATTATCTTTTGCTATTTGCGCATGATATAAAATAACACCGGCTGAAACCGAATGATAGGTGAACGCTGCCGCTCCTCTGCCGAAATCTCCTACCGCTGCATTGGCTGGTGAAATTAAAATGGGCGCATCGGGGAGTGAGGTGGATTTTGTGAGGGCGCTGTCTAATTGTTTGATGGCGTTGATGGAGGCGAATGTAAGCGGTCCCGAATTAAAAGTTAATATTTCTTGCTGTGTTCCCATAGTATCAAGAACGATAATACTTGTATCAATTGTATATGGTGCAAAAGATACTATCTGTTCAGCAATCACACCAATTTCTTCATTATTGGTGGGCAATCCTCCAATGCCGTTATATTTATATGTAACAGGATGTATTTGTCTAAGTACTGCAAGACCATCTGAAAAAGAATGTATATCTGTTTTTAATATGCTGTCTGATGGAACAGACCAAACATTTCCACCACCTGTTTTATATGCGTTTCCACCTACTTCCAAAAGGGCGTTTGCATTTATATTTGCACATGTATTAGGAAAAGGATTTGCAAAACCAATGCTCACTGATCCTCCGTTTCTTGGAACAACTATTGCCATTTGTCCTGCTCCCAAAGCAACAGTTGATTCAAACCAGCCAGGAATATTCCGACAACTAAGAGATGGGTTACCCGATACTCTTGAATAAATACCAATTGAACTTGATGTGGCATTTGCTGCATCTGTATTCACAACTTGTATTCCTTTTGTTCCTTGATTGGCGGTTGTATTCAAAACATCTAATCTTGCTTGTGGAGAACAATTGCCGGGAGTTAATCCAATGCCAACATTATTGCGGCTTGAAGCTTGTGTTTGATTATTTGTAAAAACAAAATTAAACCCGCTGGTGGGAACTTCTGTATAGTTTGTGAGGGATCCGGGGTTACCCGCAGCGTTGCATACCTGACCAAAAGTACCGCCACCCGGCACCAAAATCACATCACCATCACTGTTAACACTCAACATATTTACTGTTGTACCTGTAGTTCCTGTGGGTACAGGAATTGAATTTGAAGTCAGGTCAGTGAATCTTAATCCGCTCCATCCTGTTGCGGGAGTATAACCAGCAACAGGGCTTGGAGCTACAGATCCTGTAGTATTATTGGCAGGAACAACAGGAACATTAGTAGGAAGAGGAGAATTTATTTCAACCGTGTTTCCGGGGTCTGAAGTAGGGAGGGATAAAGGAACAGAATAAACATTATTCACCGGGTCACCACCAAAACCTGTTAAAACAATATTTCCGTTTGAAACCATACGGGCGGCTTCAAGCCCGTTTGGTCCGCATGCAAATGGCTGAGGCGGATTAATATTTACAGCCGCTGTGAAAACGAATAATAATCTATCGCCTCCTCCTACAGCGCTACTTACCGGATCATTTCCCCAGTTTATAATAGCATTTCCTGTGACATCGTGATGCCCGAAATACATATTGTCGCTATTCTGATAGGTGAACAAACCTTCTACCATCCATGGTCTGTAGCCGTCTGCCGGATTTCCGTTAGGAAAGAATAAGGAATTACCTCCTATATGCAGACGGCTCATGGGATTCGTGCATCCGATTCCGACAAAACCAGGATTAACATTATTGGCAGCAATTGCAGGGGTAACTATATTTTGGTTTGTGTTTCCCATAATGCGCATGCGCTCAGCACCGTTGGTTAAAAAACGCAAGGGAGCATTTTCTTCTTGTCTTACTTCTGCAAACGGAACATTGAGAAATGTAGTTCCAACGTTTACCGGATTTGTTCCAAAACGAGCTCCGTCATTGGGTGTGCCTGCGCCTGTGAAATTATTTGTAATCTGCAAATAAGTAGCAAAGTTGCCGTCATTAATATGCAGCAGTGATTGAGGTGACAGAAAGTTTGCGCCAATGCCTACTGCGCCTGTTGTGCCGGAAGCAATAACACCATCAATGATGCACATGCGCACCGCGCCACTCATGCCGGGTAATGGTCCAGGAAATCCCTGTGTGCTGAACAAAAGGTTGCCGCCTATTTGGGCATTCTCAATTACAAAATCATTTATCTGCCCAACAGCCGGATTGTAAAGCCGTCCGTGCTCAAGCCCACCTCTGAACATACGCCAAAAAGATGTTTGCAATAATGGACAATCTGTGCGGAAGACTTCGCCTTTGAGATATGGAGTTGTTTGCGTAGCGGGAAAATGTGTAAAATCGGTATTGACCTCTAAAGCTGAAGCAGGCATGATATTTAATTGATAAACACCAAGACCTTTAGAGTTAAAAAGATTACTAAATAGACCTGTACCCGCACGAAGGCGGTCAGCATTTTGAGTTGGAATAATAGTAAAAAAATCCATTCCGTTTTGCGCTTTAATCTGCACAATAGGAACAAGCAGTTGAATGATTACAACTGCCGCCAAGATGTAAATTTTCTTTTTCATGATGTGTTAAGTTTTGATTAGTTTGTAATGAATAATTTGGTTATTATAATAAATCTGCAAGAGCAGAATATTATCAGTAATATTTTTTAATGAAATCTTTTCTTCTTTGTTATTAATTTCTTTCTTTTCAAAAATTTCTTTTCCAAGAATATTATAAATTAAAACATCATATGAGTTTTTGGGTTTTTCGCTTGTGATTTTAATCCATATATAATCTGGTGCAGGATTCGGATAAATAGAGAATATATCTGCAAATGAATTTTCTTCAATGCCAGATTCGCACACAGAACCGGTAAACATTGGATTAAGATAACTCTCTACAAAATCAGGCAAACTCCAATAACCCACATTATCATAAGGAAGTTGAGCATTGTGTTTAAGTGCATTATATTGAAAGTTGCAAGCAAGCCCTGCTGCGTTTGGATTCATGATGCCGCTCAAAGAATCAACAGAGTAGGTTCTTAAATTATATTTTGTAAGATATATTTTTCCATCAGGACCTATTTGCGGATTTAAAAATATAGTGCTATCCACTTGGGCTATAGTTGTTCTGGAAGATATTATTTGAGAAGGTATTCCGCTTGATAGGTCAAACTGATCAATCTCTACTAAAGTATCAAAAGAAAAATTATTTATATACAGTTTTGAGTTGTCGGGAGAAAAACATAAACCAAGCCATGTATTAGAACTTGTAGGAGTATTTTCTAAACTAATTTTAAATGGGTTAGAAAATACTCCTGTTGCATTATCAAAATCCCATATTTCCAATGTGTCTGCTCCCCAAATTGAAATGTTATTAGCAAGTTTTTTACCATCATTAGAAAAACGCATTTGCCCAGAACCATCTTGTGCTATTCCACCATTAATAATAGAAGATTGTTGAACAATAGCATTGCTAATTCCCGTATCAGTGAGTAAGTATATACGATAATCGCTATTATATTTATTTTGTCCAAGTACCCACACATCACAATTATTTGCATGATGCACAGCAGTTAGTTTTTCTGAACATGTATCAAATAATAAAATGTTTTTTATTACAACATCTCCTAATCCACCACCCATTTTAATGTTTACAATTGAATAATTCATGCCTAGAGATCCATTGCCACAAGGAGAACCAAATATGCCATCAGTGGTAAATATATAGTAAAGAGAATCGTTTCCCGGTTGAGGAATAATAAGTGATGCTTGCATACTTGAAGTGCATCCAAGCAATCCAACTCCATTGGGCATTATTTGATGATTACGATTCCATACTGTATCGCCATCTGTGTAGAAAAGTAAATTGCCATTTAAATCTGAAATAGAAGAAGGTCCCTCGCATAATTCTCCATTTGAAGAATAATCAAGTACGGGGTTACCACTTATCCAATCTATGCCACCACTTTTTCCGAAATACCAATGGTAAGTTCTTTTTATATCGGGGTTTTGGGCAATCACCGAAAAGCGAAAGAGTACGAAAAATACGAAAAAGAAAAAAGAAGAAAGAAGTAAAGAAAAACGAGAGCGGAAATATTTTGGAGTAAAGTTATTCATCCATAAAAGGGCGGTTGAGCAAAGGATACAACAAAGTAACGCAAATTATTTTACCTGTGCAAGCCCTGTTGAATCTTTATTCTTATCTGCCTGTAATGAGAATCTTTTTTGAGATTATAGCATCTGCCATGCTTGCGACAGCAACATATATGCCGGAAGAAATAGTTGACAAGGGGAGTTTGCTTCTGTTTTTCTGAATATGAAAAACATTCTGGCTGAATATTTTTTCGCCAAGCATGCTGTAAACGCTGATAGTAATATCGGTTGCCTGGGGCAAATCAAATGCGAGGAAAACTTCTCCGTTCTCATAAAGCACATTCACAGAAGAAGAAGATGAGATACCGGCAATGCCTGTGCTCAGAGAGTTTATCACTTCCATCATCTTGTAAGTTGTGTCGGAACAAACTCCGCTGTAAGCAACGAGCATTGTCAAATAAGTACCGCTTAAAGAATAAAAATGAATTGGATTGGGTGCAGTGTCAGCGGGTGAACCATCTCCAAAATCCCAGTAATAAGAGGTGGCGCCCGTGGAAGTATTTGTAAAGGATGCGCTGTTGTTAATTGAAATGTCAACGGTATCAGCGCTTGCCATGAATCCTGCTGTGAGCATGGCGGGCTGGGAAATAGTTACTGTTTGCATTTGCGAACATCCGCCCGTTTCAATTACTGTAATTGTATATGTTCCCGCTGACAGATTATTTGCCATTGCAGAAGTTTCCCCATTGCTCCATTGATAAGTATAAGGGCTGATTCCATCTATCACGTATGCAAATGCAGAGCCGTCACTCAATCCGTTGCAACTTGCATCAGAAAAAGTCATAGTGAAAGCAAGTGTGGAAGAAGATTTTATTTCAATCGTATCGCTCACGGTGCCGCAAGCGCTTGGGGAAACTTCAACGGTGTAAATTCCCGGAGGAAGATTGAAAAGAGAATCAGAAGTTGTGGAGTTGGGAGTAACCTGCAACGTATCTCCGTTTGAATTTGTCCACAAATAATTCCAGGGACCCGTTCCTGTTCCTGTGGCAATGGCAATTCCTGAACTATCGTTAGTGCAGCCGGCATTCACAGTTTCTTTTGAGACGGGCGCATTAATATGAAGAATAAACCGTGGCGTTGAGGTTGTATCTGAAATGGTGAATGAATACGAACTATTTGTGCGCAGATCTATCATGTTTCCGTTGGCAAGGTCTTCAAGAAAAATGCAGGAACTCATCGGGAGCATGAGGATGCTGTCTCTGCGGATGGAATAGGTGCCGGAAACAGAAACGGTGAAACGGATTTTTATATCCGTGTTTGAAATAAGTTCGGGAAGAGAATTAATAGAAAGGTCTGATGAATCATGAATGACAGAAGAGATATTCGGCAGTGTGGTATCGAGGTTAAACATTTTCCATGCGTCATAACTTGGGTCAAAATCATTGGTTGCTCCCTGCATGAACCGGACGAATGTTTCATCTTCTTTTCCGCTCATGTTTGAACCGGTAAGTTTTATACTGTTAGGCGTGTTGTTGGTGTTTTGTGGAATCGGAAAATCGCTAAACGCCATGGGGTAATGGCTGGTGTTTGCTGAATTGACATTTTTCAAATATTGGTACGTTGGATTTACCGAAGCTGTTTTCACCGCTTCCACAGCCGTGATTCCAGGACCTGCGGCATTCGCTTTTACCCAAAATGCCTGCTGAGAAGCGATGTAAGGCGAACCGCCATTCACTCCCAGTCCGCCCACATAACTTGCAAAACTTCCGGTGTAAGAATTGTAAATGTAAATTGCGTTATCAAGATTTGATTTTGTCCAGCTTGCGTTGTCCCAGTCAATGGCGGATGGATAGGGATTGGCAATGAGATTCCATCCGTCATTGTTAATGTTTCCGCTGTTTGTATAGGTAATTGTTGGCGATTGACTGAAAGTATAGGGTGTACCCGTAACTGCAAACGTAACAGGCGTGGGACCAAGATAAACCCAATAACCTCTTCCATTTACAATGGGATTTGTCACATTGGTTGCCGGCACATATCCGAATGTATCTAAATCACCAAGCTGAGTTTCATCATAGGAATAGACAGAAATAAAATCCGCTGTATTGGTAGGATCAAGAACACCGGTAAATCCACTCATGAAGAAATCATCATACCAATCAGCAAGAGTTCTTCCGCTCACTGCCGAGCAAAGAAATCTCCAGTCAGTTGGACCCGTTCCGGTATAGCGTTCAATAATAATATTGCCGGCAAAATTTGCACCTGCAGGAATTGTGGCAATGCGCGCGGTTTTGGAAGAAGTTGATTTGAGAGTGAAATTAAATCCTGTGGTTGTAAAAGTTCCCACGCTGATGGTGAGCGCATCAATAAGATTTTGATTCTGAGTCAGCGAAACTCCAGCGGCATTGCTTTGCGTTATGTTATTGAAATTGGTAGTGGTTGTTCCGCCAATAGTTTGCGCTGCCGCTCCGCTGAAAGTTACCGTGCCTGTGTTCTGAACAAAAGTTCCGTTGTTCGTCCAGTTTCCTTTCACCGCCACAGCGTAATCAGACGCAGTGACATCGAGCGTTGAACTGATGGTGAGATTGCCGTTTGTGGTTATATCACTTCCGAGAGATTTTGTTCCGCTTCCTGCTACGGTCAGATGATTAAAAGTTTCGCCACCAGTTCTGCTGATGGTTTGCGCAGCGCCATCGAGCGTTGTTGTGTTGGTGCCCGGAACAAATGCCGAGCCGGTGCTTGACCAGTTTCCTGCCAGTGTGATGTTGAAATTACTGGCGGTTAGTGCACTGCTGATGGTAAGATTGCCGTTGATATCAGTTGTTCCCAAAAGTGTTTTTATTCCTGAACCTGAAAGCGTGAGGTGATGATAAGAACCATCAGAAGGCACTCTGACATTTTGCACGCCAGCAAGATTGTAATTCACTGTGTTGCCAGAAGCGGATGCATTAAAAGTTGTAACGGTGAAATTCGCTGATGTTATTCCCACATTAAGTGTTCCGGTTATTCCCTGGGCGAAAGTTCCGGCACCGATTAATGAAGTTGTGGATGAAAAAATTCCGTTGTTGGTGTAAGAGCCAGTAACCGTTGTGTTGGGAATAGAGATTGTTCCTGAAATTGTTTTGCCGGCTCCAGCCAGCGTATAAATTCCTGTGTTGGCAGTGAATGTTCCGCTGTTGGAAAGGTTTCCGTTGATGGTGAAAGGCACTGCAACAGTGCTGTTCCATGTTCCGGTGGATGCAATCGTGAGGTCGTTGAATGTTTTTGTTCCGGTAGCGCTGGTGATTTGCAATGTTCCGTTAACCGTTGTGCCGCCTGTCATATTGATAACAGCAATGCCTATAGAACTTGTGGTGGCGGCTGTAGAGGTCATGGTTCCCGCCACATTAAAAATTCCTGCAGTGGTGGCATTGATAGTTCCACCCGCCATGGTTACATTTCCATTGATTGTAAATGTTTCGGCAGCAGTTCCGTTCCACAATCCGCCCGTGTTCATGGTAACATTGTTAAAAGTTTTTGTTCCCGTAATACTCGTGACTGTAAATGTTCCTGTGATGGAGGTCATTCCGCTCACGGTGAGATTAAAAGCACCCAAACTCGCAATTCCGCTGGTGACGGTGAAATCATTATTCACTATTGTGTTTCCTCCAAACGTGCCGGTGCTTCCTCCGGTTTTTGAAACTTGAAGATTATAATAAGTAGTAGGGGTTGCTTTGATTGTTTGTGCCGCTGCTCCGTTATAGTTTACCAGATTGGGCGTATTGGTGGAAGCATTCAGGGTGGTTATGCTTGAAATTCCGCCAATGTTAAGAATTGAACTTGCTCCTTGAGTTAAACTGCCTGCTCCTGCCAATGCAGTGGGAACTGAAAGCGTTCCATTGTTCGTGTAGGCGCCTAAATCTGTTATCCGGTCAATTGACAGAATTCCGGAAATAGTGTTGGCGAATCCTGCAAGAGTATAAGTGCCTGTATTAGAAGTAAAGGTTCCGCTGTTGGCAAGGTTTCCGTTGATGGTGAAATTTTCTACAACAGCGCTATTCCAGGTACCCGTGCTGCTAACAGTAACATCGCCAAATACTTTTGCTCCGGTTATGGTAGAAAAATTGAGAGAGCCGTTAATAGTTGTGGCGCCTGTAACCCTGCAGTTGCCAGTGGAGGCATTCATGGTGGCACCGCTGCTGACAGAAAGAGTGCCGGCAATGGTTCCTTCAAAATCGGCAGTGCCGGCTGTGATGGAGCAATTGCCGCTTACTGCATAGGCGCCTGAACCTGATACAAATGTTCCGGCACTGGTGAGATTACCGTTTACAGTAACTGCTTCATTAACTGATGAAGTCCAGGTTCCGCCACTGTTTATTTGTATAGAAGAAAATGTCTTTGTTCCTGTAATGCTGGTAATACTCACTGTTCCGTTAACGATTGTATTTCCATTAATAACGGGAGAAACACCGCCAATAGAAAGTGTAGCAGTATTGGCAACGGTAAGATTTCCGGTTACAGTAACACTTCCAAAATTTGTAATTCCGTTGAGAGCATCACAAGTGCCGCTCACGGTGTAGGTGCCGGTGGCATTTGTTGTTCCTGTTCCGAGATTATCAAAAATCAGATTCGTATAGTTAACAGCAAGAACGGATTGATTGCCTGCCCCGACAAGATACCTCACCGTGTTGCCTGCCGCGGTGGCTGTGAGGATGTTGGCGGGAGTTAAATCTCCAATGATAAGTGTGGAACTGACTCCCTGTGTTAAAGCGCCTGCTCCTGCAAAACTGGTATTCACCTGCACGGTGCCGTTGTTAGTGTATGAACCGCCTATGCTGGTGGCATCAAAAATACTTGTGCTGGTTCCGCTGAAAGTTTTGCCCGCACCGCCAAATGTATAGGTTCCGGTATTGGCGGTGAAGGTTCCATCATTCTGAAAACTTCCGTTCAGTATAAAACTTTCTGCTGCTGTCGCATTCCAGATTCCTGTGCTGCTGATGGTAACATTGCCTGTAAAAGTTTTTACTCCGGATATACTGTTGAAAGCAACTGTGCCGTCAATAGTTGTGGCGCCTGTAACAGCGCATGTAACTCTTCCTATGGTGGCTGAAACTCCTGCAGGAACGCTCATGGTGCCGGCAACATTCAGCGTGCCTGTTACGGCACCCGGACCAATAGAGCCCGTGCCGTTGATAACAAGATTGCCGCCAACATTCAATGTTCTTGCCTGCGTCCATGTTAAAGTGCCGGTGCCGTTAAGAGTAAGATTATTACAAGCGCCCGGGTTAGCATTCATAGTAATAGTGTTTCCATTAGAAATGGTAACATTATCTCCTGCTGCAGGAGCGGTACCCGTATTCCAAATGCCTCCTGTTGCCCAGTTGCCAGTACCAACGCTCCAATGATCTACCGCAGAAGCAAAAGAAGAAACAAATAAAATGGCGATTAAAAAACAGCTGCTTCGCATATAATTTTTTAATCAGGGTATAAAGTTATGTGTTTCTTTCAGTAAGCCAAAAGATAATCAGGTTTTTTTACTACGAATTTTCAGCTCATTGAGAAAACAAGCAGGAATGAGAACAATAAGAACAACAGGCGATTGCGCAATGCCCATAACTGTGCGGATGAAAGGATAAACGCTTTCAAAAGAAGAAATGAAGTATCCGGCAAGCGCAACAAAAAACGAAACCAAAAAAAGAAGGGAATAGGCGGCAAATGCGAGCAGCACATATTTAAAAGAATAAAAAATCAGATAAAGAACCGTGCAGCAAATGCCGAGATAAAGCAGACTGAATACAAAAGTGAGTATCCATTTCTGCATAGATAGGTTTCCATGCACATCTCCACCTGATTCAATGATATGGTTCATGGAAACAAAAAGATAATCACGTAGAAATCCCAGTGCAATAACAACGACAATCAATCCTATGATAATTATTTTCTTTTTCATGAACCTATTTTTGAACAGGCGGATTGTTTTATTGTTCTATTGTTTTGGTTCTACAAGGTTTCCTGTTGGTAGAGATTTATAGTAGAACTGTAAATTGAATAACGAACATTTGAACATTTGAACTGAGAACATTCGAAGTGAATGTATTTTACTTCTGACTTCGTTATTCAAATGTTCTATTGTTCTATTGTTCATTTTTTAGTTTACCCACAACAAACATAGTAGAACCATTGTTTTATTGTTATCCGCCTCTTATTGCAATACAGCAATAAAACAATATGACAATTAGGTAATTCGTTTTATTTGTTTTTCTTCATGCCAGAAAATTTGTTTATCCAGAAAAGCCACATGCCAAAAATGCAGGCGTAAATAATAATGGTGAACGTATAGGAATGATTAAATTCTGTCCACTCGTATGAATATGTTTCTATGATGGCAAGCAGGATGACGCGAAGAACATTGAGAAGATGAATAATCAGTATTCCGGCAGGAATAAAAATAATTTTCGAAATGATTTTTCCGGGAAAGGCAATGATAAAAATACTGTATAAAGCAAAAAGAGAAATCCCATTACAGCTATCACCAATAAACAAACCCGGTGTTCCGGCAATACGCATTACCCGGTCGCCTCTCATTTCTGTTGCGTAGCCCATCCATCCTAAAACCTTCTGGCTGATGAAAAGCGTATTATCAATCACTGCTGTATCAACCCATCCTAAAGGATGAATCCACCATTCGTAAAGCGCAAGCCAGCCGAGATAAAGAATTAATCCGAGCGCAAGAAATTTTACAATTGGTTCGCGGAAAAAAGTTTTCATGAGGTCAGCCATCGGTTACTGATTACTGATCACCGATTACCGATTACTGTTTCTTTCTACGGTCAAAAATCTTTTTCCCGCCCAGCGCTGCACCGGCAGCAATCAGTAAAGAAATTCCACCATCAAGAGGAATTGAACAAGGAGGAGGCCAGCAAGGCGGAGGACCCATGGGCGGACCCGGAGGACCCATAGCGGCATGAAGGTCAATAGCGAAAAAAAAGAATAAGGCGGAGAAAAACAGTAATGGAAGAATTTTTTTCAGCATAATGATTTCAAATTGTGGAACAAATATATAAAAATACATCGTCAAAATGTTAAAAAAATATAAACAACATTCCGAGAGTCCTCGATTCGCTTGCTGACAAGCATTTTACATTACTTTTGCGACTTCAATTAAAGCATATTGTTTTATTGTCATATTGTCCTTTTATGCAAAACCCCGCAATACAACAATAAAACAATACAACAAACACGATGGCGGTTATTTCAGATATAGATAAATTAAAACTCCCAAAGCATGTAGCCGTCATTATGGATGGCAACGGCAGGTGGGCAAAGCAAAAAGGGAAACTGAGGATTTTCGGGCATCAGCATGGAGTAGCTTCCGTAAGAAACGTAACGGAGGCAGCAGCTGAACTCGGCATTCAATACCTCACTCTTTACGCCTTCTCTACAGAAAACTGGAATCGCCCCAAGATGGAAGTTGACGCTTTGATGGAACTCCTCGTTGGCACTATTCATAAAGAAGTAAAGACCCTGAACAAAAATAAAATCCGTTTGATGACAATTGGAAATATCAAATCGCTTCCGAAAAACTGCCAGACAGAACTTGCAGACGCTATTAAACAAACCTCTCAAAATGACCGCATGACGCTTGTGCTCGCGCTGAGTTACAGTTCAAAATGGGAAATCATGGAGGCGGTGAAACAAATTGCAGAGAAAGCAAAGAAGAATGAAATTCCGGTTGATAAAATAGACGAAACACTTTTCTCTTCATGCCTCTGCACAAAAGAAATTCCGGATCCTGAGCTTCTGATACGCACCAGCGGAGAACAGCGCATCAGCAATTTTTTACTATGGCAGATAGCGTATTCAGAACTTTACTTCACAGAAAAGCTCTGGCCCGATTTCAGCAAAGAAGATTTTTATGAAGCCATTCTTGATTATCAGAACAGGGAAAGACGATTTGGAAAAACAAGCGAGCAAGTGAGGGTATAGGGTATTGGGTACGCGCAGAAAATATTATTTTGTTTATGTCGTTACAATTGCATTTAAATAGAAAATCTACCGTGAAAAAAGTCCTTTTCTTTTTCCTTCTTCTCAATACTCACTACTCAATACTCAACACTTGCCATGCTCAGCAACTGATTTCTTCCGACACTATTTCTGTTGATTACTCAAAGCCCGTAGAATATGAAATTGCAGGCGTAACTATTTCAGGAGCCGGCTCGCTCGACAACAGCGTGCTTCTTTCCATGGCGGGATTATACGTGGGAGATAAAATAAAAATTCCGGGAGATGCTACCTCCACCGCCATCAAAAACTTATGGAAAGAAGGTTTTTTTGAGGATGTGAAAATTGTTGCGACAAAGATTCAGGGCAAAAATATTTTTATCGAAATACAGGTAAAGGAGCGTCCGCGCCTTTCCAAGTTTTCTTTCAAAGGTTTGAAGAAGGGAGAAGCGGATGACCTGAAAGAAAAACTCAACCTCAACCGCGGAAAGGTGGTAACTGAAAACCTGGTGGTAACCACAAAACAAATAACGCTCGATCACCTGGTGGATAAAGGATACATGAACGCCACCGTGGTGGTTGCTCAGGAAAAAGACAGCGCTCTTGCGAACAGTGTGATTCTTTACATCAAAGTGAACAAAGGGCAGAAAGTCAGAATCAGGGAAGTGGAATTTCACGGCAACACAAGCATTAAGAGCGGAAAGCTGAGAAGAGCCATGAAAGAAACAAGGCGCAAACGCTGGTACGCCATTTTCAATTCACACACGCTCCTTGAATCAAAATACGAAGAAGACAAGAAAAAAGTGATTGAGAAATATCTGGGTAAAGGTTATCGTGATGCGACAATTACCAAAGACACCATTTACAAAATTGGCAGCCGCTTCATCGGCATCGACCTTTTTGTGAACGAAGGCAAAAAATATTATTTCCGCAACATCACCTGGGTGGGCAATTCAAAATATTCATCCAAAGAGCTGGACAAAAATCTGGGCGTTAAAAAAGGCGATGTGTTCAACCAGTCATTGCTTGAATCGCGTTTGTTCGGAAATCCAAACGGAACCGATGTCAGTTCTTTGTACATGGATGACGGCTATTTGTTTTTTCAGGTAACACCCGTAGAAGTTCTGGTGGAAGGCGATTCCATTGACATGGAAATACGGATTTACGAAGGCAAACAGGCAACCATTAATAAGATAACCATAAAAGGAAATACAAAAACGAATGACCATGTGATTATGCGGGAACTCCACACCCGCCCGGGACAATTGTTCCGCAGGAGCGATGTCATACGCTCGCAGCGCGAACTTTCCATACTCGGATATTTCGACACGGAAAAAATGGGTGTCAACCCCACTCCTCATCCTGAAAACGGAACGGTGGACATTGAATATGTGGTGGAAGAAAAATCATCTGACCAGTTGGAACTCTCAGGCGGTTTTGGGCAGAACAGGGTGGTGGGCTCGCTCGGGGTAACGTTTGGAAATTTTTCGGCACGAAACTTTTTTAAGAAAGGAGCATGGCAGCCGCTTCCTACGGGCGATGGACAGCGTTTGAGCATACGCGCCCAATCAAACGGTGCATATTACCAGTCGCTCAACATGTCGTTCACCGAGCCATGGTGGGGAGGAAAAAAACCAAACTCGCTCAGCTTAACGCCTTACGTGAACCGCATCACCAACGGAAGAACAAAATCAGATACGCAGTTTGGCGAACTGGATATATGGGGAATGTCGGCAGGGCTTGGAAGAAGAAAAAAAGTTCCGGATGATTTTTTTCAGGCGCAGTATGAAATCAACTACCAGTATTATGCGCTCAAGAATTATCGCAGCGTTTTTACTTTCACCGATGGCTTCTCCAACAATCTGAATTTTAAATACACCCTTTCGCGCAACTCGGTGGATGATCTGATCTATCCGAAGAGCGGCTCGCAACTGTTATTCTCAGGGCAGGCAACCTTACCCTACTCCATCTGGAAGCGCGATGTGCAGGGAAAAGATATTAATTATGCCGATCTTGCCGACAGCAAAAAATACAAATGGATTGAATATTACAAATTCAAATTCACTTCAGCATGGTATACCAGAATTGTAGACAAACTGGTATTATACACACGTTTCGGCTATGGCTGGCTGGGCTATTACAATAAAGATTTAGGAATAACTCCTTTTGAAAGATTCTTTCTGGGAGGAAGCGGACTCACGGGCTACAATCCGTTAGACGGAAGAGAAATCATTGCCCTGCGCGGATACGATGACGGTGAAGTTTTCGATTACAAAAAACCAACGAGCAACGTGGGAGCCGCCTCCATTGTAAAATACACGGCTGAACTGCGCTATCCTATTTCGCTCAACCCCAGCGCCACCATTTACGGGCTTGCTTTTGCCGAAGCGGGCAACTCATGGGCATCCGTGCGTGATTTCAAACCCTTTGATGTGAAACGATCTGCCGGAATCGGCATCCGGTTCTTTTTGCCTATGTTCGGAATGCTGGGCTTTGATTATGGCTGGAGGTTTGACGATGTGCCCTTCCGCCCCGGTATGCAAAAATCACAATTCCATTTTACGATTGGGTATAATCTGGGGGAACTTTAATCTACGGCACCCTCTTTGGGGCTATATCTTCTACCACCACAATCTCAGCTTCTATCTCCTCCCAGCATTAACTGATTAATTTTACATTTGCTTCATTAACATTTTAAAATAAACTATCGCCATGAAAAACAAATCATTCATTTTAATGCTCACCGCCTTTTTGTCTGCCGTTTTAATTTCCTGCAATTGCTGTGATAACAAATCAGAATCGCCCAAGAAAATTGATGTTACAGGCAGTGCTGAAATGGAATTTGTTCCCAATGAGATTTATATGACCTTCACCCTGAAAGAATACCTGGATGCTTCAAAGAAAAAAATAAAACTTGAAACCATTAAAACAGATTTTCTTGCACTCTGCAAAGAAGCAGGCGTGGCGGACAGCAACATCAGCATATCCAGCTATACCGGAAATGAGCGATGGGATTATTACTGGTACAAAAGGCGCAAGTCTGAACCTGATTTTATGGGTTCTATTTCGTATGCTGTAAAAGTAAGTTCAACTGACAAGCTGGATAAAATAGTATCGGGTTTAAATGAAAATGCAATAGATAATTTCAACATCAGTAAAACTTCGCATAGCGACATTGAGCAATTTCGCAAAGATGTAAAAACCAAAGCGCTTATTGCCAGCAAAGCAAAAGCTGAATACCTGGCAAAAAGCATTGGCGAAGAAATAGGCGAGGCATTGCTTATTCAGGAAATTGAAAATAGTTATACCGGTTATTATTCAAACGCATATAGCAACAGCAATGTGGTGAGCCAGACTGCAATGAATATGGAAGGTGATAATTCTTCAGGACCTAATTTTCAGAAAATAAAACTGCGCTACGAAATGAAGGTTGAGTTCAAGCTGAAGTAGCTGAATACTTGCTTTTGCATTATTGTCTTTAAATTTGTAATAATTATTTATAATAATATTTAGTACCTGTTTAAATTTTATTTGGAGATATTTTATGAATATATTTTACCAGTTTATTTTTTTTATATAAATCCGAAACAAAGGGAATCTGTGTTACCTTGGAATAAAAAGTTAAATCAAATTCCCGTATCTTCGTTCAATGAAGAAAATCAATTAGCCGATTTGAAGATTAGCAAATTAGCCAATGAAAACCCAGTATCATAAATCTCTAATTCTAAATTGCTATTGCATCAGCCTATCGGCTCATTTGTTCATCAGCACATTTTCATTCTCACAACCCTATTACATCCGCACAGACACCATTCCTGTTTACAACGGAACCGACACACTTAAATTTCCCTGGGTGGGCGGGCATAACTTCTGCCAGTTCTCCGATATTGACTTGAACTTTGACGGTATCAAAGACCTTTTTGTTTTTGACCGAACAGGAAACAAAATCACCACCTACCTCAATGGCGGCACGCCAAACAAAGTTGATTACACTCATGCCCAGCAATATCAATCGCAATTCCCTCACCTTGAAAGCTGGGTACTCCTGATTGATTACAACTGCGATGGGCTGAAAGATATTTTCACTTATAACTATGCTTTCCCCAGCGGCATACGCGTGTATAAAAATGTTTCAACGTCTCCCAACCTGCAATTCTCTCTTGTAAAAACCAACCTTTCTGACTTCGGTCCACTGGTTGCAAACATCTATACCAGCCCGCAGGGATTGCCTGCTATTGACGATATTGATGGTGATGGCGATTTAGACGTTCTTGTTTTTTTAATTGGCGGCTGGACGGTTGATTATCATATCAACAAATCCCAAGAGATGGGCTACGGCTGCGACAGTTTGATTTTTCAGCTAGACACAAACGGATGCTGGGGAAATTTCACAGAAAGCAGCGCCTCCTGCACCGCAGTGTTGAGTTCCTGCCGAATGGGAAACCAACTGCAGCCAGACAATAGTAATCCAATAGTAATTCAATCGCCATACAAACAACCGAATGACAACCGAACTGCTTTGGATAATGGCGGCTCCTGCCTTTTATGTTTAGATATGGATGCCGATGGCGATAAAGAATTTTACCTCGGTCAGCTCGGATGCTGCACGCCCTCCTTTCTCACCAATGGCGGCACTCCGTCTGCTGCAAACATGACCTCTGTTACAAATAATTTTCCTGCCGGTTCAACTCCCATCAACATTACTTCTTTTCCCTGCGCCTATTTTGTTGATGTGAATAATGATAACAAGCGCGACCTCATTGTTTCTCCGAGTTCGCCAAGCGGTTCCATAAACAACGAAAGTATTTGGTACTATGAAAATACAGGCACAGACAATGCCCCCGTATTCATTCGCAAAAACAGAAAACTTTTTCAGGATGAAATGATTGATGTGGGCGAAGGAGCAGACCCCGTGTTTTTTGATTTCGATAATGACGGACTTACCGACTTGCTTATCTCCAACTATGATGTGATGCGCGATAGTTGTCCTTTTTCCTATAAATACAATGTGACCGCTTATAAAAATAACGGAACACTGTCTTCTCCTGAATTTAATTTTGTCACTGCTGATTATGCAAACCTGTCCTCACTTCTTCCCGCTTCTTCAAGCAAACATCTTACGTTCGGAGATGTTGATGGCGATGGAGATGCTGATATGTTTATCGGGGATTACGATGGCAAGATTCATTATTTTCAAAACACAGGAAACACCGGTCCCGCAGTTTTTACAACTCTTCCCGTTCTTAACTATCCTGATAACACAGGCACGCCAATTGACATAGGCAGTAACGCAACACCTCAGCTGATAGATGCCGACCGCGATGGAGATCTGGATTTAATTATTGGAGAGCGCACAGGAAATATTAATTACTATAAAAACATAGGAACTTCTACCACACCCTCCTACTCGCTTGTTACAACTTCCTTTGGCGGAGTGGATGTGTTGAAACCCTGCTGCACGGGCTACAGCGTTCCGTTCATGTATGACAGCGCAGGAAGTTACAGGATGATTATCGGCAGCGAAGCAAACAGAAATTATCCTCTACAGGGCTGGCTCTGGTATTATAAAAACATTGATGGAAATCTAAATGGAAACTTTACTTATGTTGATTCCATGTATATGAGCATCTGGGAGGGCATGCGAATGACAGTTACCGGCAAAGACATTACAGGAGACGGACTGATGGATTTAGTAATAGGAAATTACTGCGGAGGAGTTGCCTTTTATCTGGGAGATACAACCACAACATCTATTGCTGAAATAAATTCACCTACTTTTGATTTTTCAATCTACCCGAATCCTACTAACGGACAAATACAAGTAATCAGTAATCAGTATTCGGTAATTGGTATTGAAATTCATAATATGCTTGGAGAAAAAGTTTACACTTCACCAATTACTGATTACCGATTACCAATTACCATTGACCTTTCTTCTCAACCCAATGGAATATATTTTTGCAAAGTAACCGGAGAAAAATTCAGCAGAACAAAGAAACTTATTCTGATAAGATAATTTGTTTTTCCCCCTTTCGGGTTGGGGCTAACTCCTCAACTTATACATCTCCGATTTCATCAAACCCATTTTGCAGAAGAAATGCAGGAAGGAAACTCCCATCACTCCCATACCGTACTTCATACTTCTGCTGAAGTTGATGGAAGATGCATCTTTAAAATATTTTGTCGGGCAGGTAACTTCCGCAATTTCATAGCCGGCAAAAATAATCTGGGAAAGCATCTGGTTATCGAAAACGAAATCATCTGAATTTGCGTGGTAATTTATTTTCTCTAATATCTTTTTTGAAAATGCTCGATAGCCGGTATGATATTCGGAAAGCTTTTGATTCAGCAAAATATTTTCGGCAAAAGTGAGAAAGCGGTTGAAGATATATTTATAAATCGGCATTCCACCTTGCAGCGCGCCCTTCCCCAAAATCCGTGAACCCAGCACCACTTCATACAAATCATTCACAATAATATTCGCCATGGAAGGAATAAGCATGGGCGTGTACTGGTAATCGGGATGAAGCATAATGACAATATCCGCACCGAGAGAAAGTGCTTTATCATAGCAGGTTTTCTGATTACCACCATACCCCTTGTTCTTTTCGTGGCGAATCACATGCTTGATCCCAATCTGCTTTGCCACTTCCACTGTTTTATCGCTGCTGCAATCATCTACCAGCACCACATCATCAACAATGTCAAAAGGAATTTCATCATAGGTCTGCTTTAAAGTAAGTTCAGCATTGTAGGCAGGAAGTACCACAACTATTTTTTTTCCTTTCTTCATAATTTCCTTATGCAGGATTCGTTGGCGAATATACGAATGAAACTATATTCGTAAATTCGTAAACATTCGTTATCCGTACCATGCGAACACTGAACAGGTATATTATTTTCTCATACATCGGTCCATTCCTGATGACCTTTTTCATTGCTGTATTCGTTCTTTTCCTCCAGTTCCTCTGGAAATATGTGGATGATTTAATCGGCAAAGGACTGGAAACTCGCACGCTGGTCGAACTTTTTTTCTATGCAGCACTTTCCATGTTCCCGCTGGCTCTTCCCCTGGCAATTCTTCTTTCTTCGCTAATGACGTTTGGAAATCTTGGCGAGCAGTTTGAATTAGTTGCCCTGAAATCTTCGGGCATATCGCTTCAAAAAATCATGTTTCCGCTGATACTGGTTGCGTTCCTCACAAGCGTAGGAGCTTTTTTCTTTTCCAACAATATGCTTCCGTTCATCAACTTGAAAATGCGCTCCCTTATTTATGACATTCAGCAGAAAAAACCTGCGCTTAATATCAAGGAGGGCGTTTTTTATAATGGCATTGACGGTTACACGATTCGCGTGGAGAAAAAAGATGATGACGGAACAACCTGTCATGACATTATGATTTATGACCATACTCAAAATGCAGGAAACAATAAAGTAATTACAGCCGAATCAGGCAACCTTGAAATGACTCCTGGTAAAGAATTTTTAATCATTCAGCTTTTCAACGGAACCAGTTATGAGGAAATGACGGATTCAAAAGGTGAAAACAATTATCCTCTTGTGCGAAGCAAATTCAAGGAACAAACAGTGCGGTTTGATTTATCAGGATTACGCCTTGTGCGCAGCGAAGAAGAATTATTCAAATCAAGCTACGAGATGCTGAACCTACAGCAGATCGAAGAAATGATTGACTCCACAATAACAGATAAAGAAAAAAGAATTTCTGATTTCAAAAAAAACTTCGGTGAAATGCTTTCTGAAAATAAAATATTCAAGACCTCCACTTCGCAGGTTTCAACAACAAATCCGTCAGACACAAGCAGACATTTCAGCAATAGCCGCTTCGGGATGCACCGCTCACCGAATGTTCCATTAATTACCCAAAATACTTCTGAGGAAAAAATGAGCAAAGAGCGTTTGATTGACATGGCATTGACTATGGCAAGAAGTAAAAAATATTATATAGAAAGCTTGCTTGGTGAAATGGAAAATTATGACAGACCTATCATAAAGCTGAAGGTTGAGTGGCATAAAAAGTTTACTCTCTCGATTGCCTGTCTGATTTTATTTTTTGTTGGCGCACCACTTGGAGCTATTATCCGCAAGGGAGGATTAGGAATGCCTGTGGTGGTTTCTGTTATTATATTTATTTTATTCTGGGTGGTGACTATTACCGGAGAAAAAATGTCCGAAGAAGGTGCTCTTCCTCCATATCTTGGAATGTGGATTGCCACTGTTGTCACGCTTCCCCTCGGAATTTTTCTTACCCGGAAAGCAACTTCTGATTCCGCTTTATTTGATACTGATTCCTACCTGAGGCCATTTCAAAAACTCTTCCGGAAAAGAAAATGAGAATACTTCAGCTGTGCAACAAGTTTGTCTATCCGCCAAAGGATGGAGGTGCGATTGGTATTTTCAATTACACAAAAGCATTTTCAGTATTGGGAAATGAAGTGACCTTGCTGGCGATGAATACTACCAAGCATCCCTACGATATAAAATATCTTCCCGAAGAAATAAAAAAGCTGGCTGACTGGATTGCTGTGGATGTGGACAATGAAGTGAAACCGTTTTCAGCGTTGATAACCCTTTTGCAGAATCGCTCCTACAACATTGAAAGATTCATTTCCGCTGCTTATAATGATAAACTGATTGAACTCCTTCATCAGAAAGAATTTGATGTCATTCAGCTCGAAGGACTTTATCTTTCTCCTTATGTGGAAACCATCCGGACATTTTCTGAAGCCAGAATTTCTATGCGCTCGCACAACATTGAACATGAAATCTGGAAGCGGGTTGCTGATAACGAAAAAAGCTTTGTCAAAAGAACTTATCTGAAAATTCTCGCGAAGCAATTGAAGAAATATGAAATCGAACGCGTGAACAAATATGATTTGATGACTTCTGTTACGGAGCGTGATGCGCAAATGCTGAAATCGTTCGGATGTGAACTGCCAATTCATGTTTGTCCTGCTCCTTATGATGAAACAATCCTAAAGTCAGATAAAAGCAAAATGGAATTCCCTTCTGTATTTTTCATTGGCGCTTTGGATTGGATGCCGAATGTGGAAGGCCTTGAATGGTTTTTGAAAACTACCTGGCAAAAAATCAGTTCTCAGTTTCCCGATTTGAAATTCTACATTGCAGGCAGAAACGCAATCCAAATTAAATTACCGGAAGCAAAAAATCTGGTAGTGGTGGGCGAAGTTGAAAACGCCTATGATTTCATGAACTCAAAAGGAATAATGATTGTCCCTTTATTTTCGGGAAGCGGAATAAGAGTGAAGATCATTGAAGGAATGGCACTCGGAAAAACAATCGTCTCTACCTCTCTTGGCGCGGAAGGAATTCCCTGCAAGGACGGACAAAACATTCTGATTGCAGATACTCCTGAAGCATTTGCAGAGAAAATTGCTAAATGTATAAATGAAAAAATATTTTTTACTCTTATAGGGGACAATGCTTATCAGTTTGCAAAAAGACAATTCAGCAGTCATGAAGTTACAAGTAAACTTTTAGAATTCTTATCCGAAAGGAGTCCTTCGGACAAACAACATCTTGCCTCAGCATGATTTATTTACAAATCATATTCTGGGTTTCATTTGCTGCGCTGGCACATACATATATAATTTATCCCTTGCTTCTTAAAGTTCTTGCATCTACAAAACTTCCCTCTCCCCGTGGGAGAGGGAGCGAGGGAGAGGGCAAAATTTCCATTCTTATTCCCGCCTACAACGAAGAAAAAATAATAAAGCAAAAACTAGAAAGCATTTTCAATTCTGATTATCCGAGAGAAAAAATTGAAGTGATTGTCGGCTCCGATAATTCTTCAGACAAAACCAATGATATTGTAAAATCATTTCCGCAAGTTCAGCTCGTGGAATTTTCTGGGAGAAACGGCAAACCAAAAATCATAAACAAACTTGTTACGCTGGCAAAGAATGAAATTCTCATTCTCACAGATGCAAACGTACTCTTCGACAAAGACACAATTCGTGAACTCGCAAAACATTTTTCAAATTCTGAAATAGGCTTAGTGGATTCACACATGCAGAATATTAATCTGCAAGGAGGAATTTCAAAAGCTGAAAGCACTTACATACGTGGGGAATCTGGAATCAAAAGCAACGAAGGAAAAATTTTCGGGATGATGATGGGACCGTTTGGCGGCTGCTATGCTGTAAGAAAAAGTTTTTACTCTCCGGTTCCTGAGAATTTTCTCGTGGATGATTTCTACATCAACATGAAAGTTCTGGAGAAAGGTGGCAAAGCCATCAGCGAACTGAATGCAAAAGTTTACGAGGAAGTTCCGAGCGACTGGAAAATAGAATTCAAACGAAAAATCAGAATTGCCACTGGAAGTTATCAGAATTATTTTGCATTTCTCCATCTCCTATTCAGGTTTAATGCGCTGTCTTTTTGTTTTCTATCTCATAAATTGCTGAGATGGAAAGGTCCATTTCTGATGATCGCTCTTTACATTACTAACTTCATTCTTATTCCATCGAAGTACGAATTTGTACGAACATACGAACTACGAATAAGTTTTTTTGAAATCTTTTTTCTTCTCCAAAACCTTTTGCTTCTTCTTTTAGCTTTTGACTTACTTCTTGCCGCACTTAAAATTTCTTCCCCTACCCGACTTGTCACACATTTTTTCACCACCAACCTTGCCTTGCTGATTGGCTTTTTCAAATTTCTTGGCGGTGTAAAGTCTAGCGTGTGGACTCCGACAAAAAGATAAGAAGCCCATCCCCAACCCTTCCCAAAGGGAAGGGAGAATTTATTTCCATCACCCATTGAGGACGGGAGTGTGTCTCAAGGTTGAGTTTTTTTGCGCGAGGGATTGCAGTGGAAAGCCCGCAGTCCCGATAATTATCGGGACGAGGACTTGAAACGAAAAGCCCGACAGCCCCGATTCTTATCGGGGGTGGCGCGCAAAAAAAATCCCCCTTGTTCCCAAAGCGGAACATTCCCCCTTTAAAAAGGGGGACACCAATTATTCGTACCTTTATCTCCTATGAAATACACGCTCAATACTATTGAAGAAGCCATTTCCGAAATCAAAAACGGGAAAGTAATTATTGTGGTGGATGACGAAGACCGCGAGAACGAAGGCGACTTTGTAACTGCCGCGCGCAATGCAACTCCCGAAGTGATAAATTTCATGGCAACGCACGGGCGCGGACTCATCTGCGCACCGCTCACTCAGCAGCGCTGCAAAGAACTTGGTTTGAATTTAATGGTTTCTCAAAATACTTCTCAGCACGAAACTGCTTTTACTGTTTCTATAGATTTACTCGGGCAGGGCTGCACAACCGGAATTTCTGCCAGCGACCGTTCCAAAACAATTCAGGCGCTCATCAATCCAAAAATGAAACCTGAAAACTTTGGCAGACCCGGACATATTTTTCCCATCCGCGCGCAGAATGGCGGAGTGCTCAAGCGTGCAGGGCATACGGAAGCATCGGTAGATCTTTCCTGCTTTGCGGGATTTGAACCCGCAGGTGTGCTGGTAGAAATAATGAATGAAGACGGAACAATGGCTCGCCTTCCGCAGCTTTTCGAGATAGCAAAAAAGTTTAAGCTGAAAATAATTTCCATCAAAGACCTCATCGCTTACCGCCTCAATAAAGAAACCATCGTGAAACGCGAAGTGAAAGTGAAACTCCCCACTCCCTTCGGAACGTTTGACATGATTGCCTATAGCCAGACCACCACAAAACAAGACCATCTTGCCATTGTAAAAGGAACCTGGAAAAAAGATGAACCCGTGATGGTGCGCGTGCACTCGTGCTGCCTCACCGGAGATATTTTTGGTTCGCTCCGATGCGATTGCGGACCGCAGCTGCACCGCGCCATGGAGATGATTGAGCGCGAAGGCAAAGGCGTTATTGTGTACATGAATCAGGAAGGCAGAGGAATAGGGCTGCTCAACAAACTAAAGGCATACAAACTGCAGGAAGAAGGAAAAGATACGGTGGAAGCCAACCACGCGCTCGGTTTCCCTATGGACGCGCGCGATTACGGAGTGGGCGCGCAAATCCTGCGCGACCTTGGCGTGCACAAACTCCGCCTCATGACCAACAACCCTAAAAAGCGCGCGGGCTTGCTCGGCTACGGATTAGAAATAGTTGAAAACCTGAGCATCGAAATTCAATCCAACGCACACAACAAAAAATACCTCCAGACCAAGCGCGATAAAATGGGGCACTCGCTGAAGGTGGATTAATTCCCCCTTGATGAAGGGGGAAAATTTCTGCTTCAGAAATTGGGGGGATGTCTTGGGCGCGTCACCGCGAAGCGCGCTGTCAGGCTTTCGCCACTCGCTTTTTTGCGAAACGCAAAAAGAGCTCAAACAATTGGCTCAATCCTTCGCGCAAACCCCGTAGGATAAATATCCAACGGGGCAAACAACAAAACAACTAATGACTGATTACTATTTTCTTATTTGCAACTCCCTCCGCAGTTTTTAGTTGCACAAAATAAATTCCATCAGGCTGTGAAGACAAATCAATTTGCTGATGTGCGGATGTGCAGATATGCTGATAAATACATTCTCCGTATACATTATATATTTTCATCTGCACATCTTCAAATTTGCTCATCTGCACATTAAACAGCCCGCTCGTGGGATTGGGGTAAATTGAGAATTGAAAATCAAGAGATGAGAATTGAGAATTGATACTTACAAGTGTTGTATCTGTATATCTCGCAATGTATCTTGCTGTATCGTTCGCTCCTCCTAAAAAATTTCCTCCTGCATATAAATCTCCCTGAAAAGATGCCAGCGCATACACTTCATTGTTTCTTCCTCCATCAAGCGCAGACCAATTTATGCCGTCCCATCTGGCAATATTGTTTACTGTGTTGCCTCCTGCCTGTGTGAATGAACCGCCTGCATACAACTCTCCGTTATGAATGGTGAGGGCATACACTGTTCCGTCTGTTCCTGTTCCTATTGCTGACCAGTTTGTTCCATCCCACACCGCAATGTTGTTTGCGCTTGCTCCTCCTGCCATTGTAAAATTACCTCCTGCATAAAGTTTGCCATTGTAAGCAAGCAATGCTTTTACTGTTCCATTAACTCCGCTGCCAAGCGAATCCCAACTTGCGCCATTCCATTTTGCAATGTTCATTGCTTTTATTGTTCCTGCTGAATCAAATACTCCACCTGCGAAAACATTTGCACTATCAACTGCTTGTAATGCGTACACCGGACCGTTAGTGCCGCCTTGCATGTAGTTGTACATAGAATTGCCATTAAACTGATCGTAATAGCCAATATATTTTGAACTATCTGTCTGCGATGTTCCGTTGCAAAAAACACAACGGGCAGCCACATAGGTTTCAAAGTTGCCGTAATACTTAGGTATGGTATATTTATCAGGCGCCATTGCAATGGCAAACACCGTATCCATGGCTGAAAAATTTTCGGAAAAAAGATAACTATAATTAGCAGACTGACTGCCACTCCATAATGCAATATTCTTTGGAAATTCATCGGTACCAAACGGGCATGCTTCGTATCCAAACCACCCCGCAGCAGCAACCATGTCCAAAAAACCTATAGTATCAAAAATATTAGTTATAGCATATACAGATGGATTTGGTCTTGTGTAATCCCCAATATTGCAATCAGAGCCACCGCCCCCGATGAAATTACCCCAGATATTCAATGCCAAAAAGGGTGTCAATTCTCCTGCTAAATGCACAGAGGCAGAGTCCCATCTGATTGTATCAAACTCTCCTCCATAAAATAAAAGAGGAGGAAAATTTGTGTAACTGACATGCATTGCCCGGACAGATCCTCCGTCAATATAGGTTTTCCATCCGTTAGTACCGGTAGTTTGCATTACTGGCTCCCATGCTAATTGGGAATAGGAAACAGTAAACAGGAAACAGTAAACAGTAAACAGTAAACAAATCCTTTTCATTTTACAAAGGTATTAAGAAAAGCAGAGAGCGAAAAAGCAACTCCCTGCTTTTTGTTTTATTATTCTGTAATTACAAATTTTCCGTTGCTTATCATGTTTCCGTTATCTATTAATTTGTAAAAATACATTCCATCAGGCAAATCACCTCTGTCTATAACAATAGTAGTTGAGGCAATGTTGTTGACGCTCGAAACCAACCTGCCTGTAATATCATACACCGATAAAACAGCATTGCTGATTTTTGTTTCAGGAGATAATCTTATCACAGCGCTTGCAGTAAAAGGGTTTGGATAAACTGCAACTGCTCCTGCCTCTGCCTCCTGCTGTTGCTCCGCATTCATCATTCTTCCGCCTCCTTGAGGACATGAGCAAGGAAAACAGTTGCTGCCGCAACCGTATTTAAGAGTGATGTAATCAAAATTTAGATTACCGCTATGGTCAATCCTACTTGCTCCTGTAACATAAATATCATCCACGCCATAGCAGGCATTATATTGTGCTGTCAAGGAATATTTACCGTAAACATTATCATCTTGATTTATTTGGTCAGAGTTATAGTCATAAGTGGTTCTCCACACCAGTGCCCCATTGTTGGCATTGTATCCGAGGTTGGTAATATTAATGCTACTAGGTGCAGGTATGGTTTCATTCGCAAAGCCTGTCATATATACACGATTAGTTGTTGGCTCATAATCTATGGCTTTACATTTGTCTGTTCCTGCAGGTTCAGTTCCGGTAGCATAACCATCATAAGTTTGCGGGTTTGTAGGCGAGTTCCAGCTAGAAAGAAATGAACCATTTGATATATTGATGGCAGCAAGCAGGTAATCATTGCCTCCGCTTTGCCCTGTATAACCCCCGGCATATACCACAGTTCCTGCACCACCCCCACCTGGACCAAACCCAGCAATATCCCAGTATTCATCAGATCCATTAAAGGAGTTATTATTCCATGGAGATATCCATACAAAAGGACCTCCGTTAGTGCTGTATTTAATAACAATGGCATCCCTATTTGTAGAAGTAGTTCTGTAACCGGCAATATAAACATTTCCGCCACCGTCAAGAATCATTGCAAAGCTGCGTTCCCAATCATTTGTAGGGGAGTAATTATAGGTTTGAGGCCAGCCGCCTTGCACCGCTCCTGTTGAGGCGCTGAGTTTGGCAGTAAAACAATCATGCAAAGTGCTTGTATTGCTCACCCATCCTGTTACATATACATAGGTATTACTAGCGTCCACCTTAATATCGAATGCAGTTTGTCCATAAGAATAACTCGGATAATTCCCTGAAAAAATATACGGTGTATTGCTCCATCCCCATTGCCCGCTGTTATAGTTCTGGTCGGATTTCAATACAATTCCGCGTGCACCATTAGCTGTGCTAACAGTTTTTCCCCCAACATACACATCTGTTCCGTTTCCGGCAGTGTTATAAATTGCAATACACGTTCCCTCTGCCATGGATACTCCATAAGAGGCAACATCATGGTAAAACTTTATCCATTGCTGTGTGCCTGCAGCATTATATTTAAGTAGAAAAAGATCTTCATTATAAGTTGTTCCCTGATACGTTCTTCCGGTCACCCAAACATTGCCTTGTGCATCCACTGCAATTGCATTTCCCTGTTCAAAATCTCCATAATTACAATTAAAGAATCCACCATTATATGGCTGAGACCATATTAATCCACCGGATGCATTATATTTTCTGGTTACAATTTCTTCATCTCCGCTTTGCAAACAACTTTTAGATCTTCCAGTTACATATACGTTGCCAGATGCATCTGTAGTGACCGCCATACTTATGTCATCCATATTTTGCGAATCATTGTATGGCGCTGCCCATTTAAACACCTGAGCATTCATGGTGATTGTTGTTAAGCAAACCGCCACTCCCAGCAGTATTGCTTTTGTAAAATTAATTGTTTTCATTTTCATTTTTGGTTTTTATTGTTGTTTGTTTAAAAAAGTTTTCATTTCCACACTATGTACCAGAAGCATTTTAAAAAGTAAATTAATAACGTAAGTTGCTACTTATATTTTTATGTTTAGTGGGATTTAGTGTTTTGGTGATTTGGTGGCTATATTTTTTTTTCGCCACTAAAACACTAAGTCACCAAAAAATACACACCAAACATTACTATAGGTGGCAACTCACGTTAATACTCTCCGGCTATAGGGTTTACGGTTTACAGTTTTCAGTTTACGGTTATTGTTGTTTCCATTATCCATTAGTCATTTGTAATTCGTCATTCGTAATTCGTAAGTTCGTATTTTGTTCGTACTTCGATGGAAGTCCCCCTTCGGGGGATTTAGGGGGCTACCTCCACCGTTATCCGCGCCTTCACACCCGTATCAATCTCCTTCGTAAAATTTATCTTCACCCCATCCACCACCACCACCCCCGCATACCTCCCAGGGTCAGCGCTTTCAAATAATGCCACCCCTTCCTTATCCGTACTCAACGTAATTCCCGCGCTCCGCGTAGCCAGCGTAGCCCCCTCTTGTTTTATCGTCACAGGCACATTGGGCACCACCGTATCATCACCCCGTATCACAATCACTTTCAAACTCGCGCTCCCCGGAGGGCTCACAATATTTTTCAGCGTGGCAAAAACATAATTCTTCCGCTTATCCGGAAAATTCCTCCACACCCGTTCCGCCCCATCCTCCAAAACTGCCATCAGCTCTTTGTGCAGCAAATTATTCGCGGTTATTTTTTCTCCCCGCGCCACACCCGTTTCCCGTGCCTGAACAAACAATTCATACTTACTGTTAAAGTTAGTCGCGTCATCATTTACCTTCGTAACAAAAGCTCCGGTCATACCGCCCGGTGTGGTAAGTTTCGCGCTGTGTGCCGCAATAAATTGTTGCATCGAAGTATTCAGCCCCGCCACATTCTCCCAGTTCTTTCCAGCCGCCTTCGCATACTTTTTTCCTCCCGCTGCCTCATAGCGCGGCTCAGGTTTTTCATTCGGCCACGCATCCTTTATATACCCCTTCAGCACATTAAAATTATCAAGCACTGGCGGCAAAAAGTCGCTGATCAGAACATTCCGGAGAATCTGATGCTCCACATTCCGCGCCTCCTCATCCGGCAATGCCATCGCAGCGCTGCGCGTAGCGCGCAATGCCGTCAAAAATGCAGCCGTGTACTTTGCTTTCTTTGCCGCAAATACAGCCAAATCCGTTGCCAGATTGTTATAGCCAAGCTCCGCAATGGCATACAACTCTAATTCCGTACACATGTAGGTCGGTTTTACTTCTTTCATGATTTTAATTTTTAATTTTTGCCCCAGTCCTATATGGAGCAGTTGTTTTTATTGTTTTTTTACCCCTTTAGGGGAAGGGGTATGTTTTTAGCGTTTTTTTGACCTCTTACACGGTATCTGCCTCCTCATATTTCATTTCTGCCTCCTCTTATGCGGTATCTGCCTCCTCTTATTTCATTTCTGCCATCTCTTATGCGGTATCTGCCTCCTCATATTTCATTTCTGCCTCCTCTTATGCGGCAACTTGCTCCTCTTATTTCATTTCTGCCTCCTCTTATGCGGTATTTTTCTCCTCAATTATCCATTCTCAATTTTCAATTACAACGTCTCCCACCTCTCACCTCGTAATTCGTACCTCGTACCTCGTAATTCGTACTTCGTACCTCGTTGATAAAACAAAAGCCCTTTCCTGCATTCGCAGAAAAAAGACTTCTCCCGAAGGGGTAGCAACCTGCAAACGGGGGACTGCCGGTGCAAAGCGACAATGGATGAAAAAAAATTTCGCGCCCGCAAAGCCGTGCAGCGAAATTTTTTTTTGCTTCTAATAAATATGAGAGAGAGAGAGAGAGAGAGAGAGAGTTAACTTCTCAATAATGGGCTGCGGGAGCGATTGGGAATGTATTACATACATTATCTTTTTTTAACTGAGGCGGGGTATGTTCTTTTTGATTACAAAGCAAATGTAAACAAGATTAGTGAACGGGCAAAATTATTTAGAGAAATATTTTCCCTGTTCGGCATCATAGTTTCGGGGCTTACGCAGGCTGCCTGCCGGAGGCAAAGCAATCATTGAGTAATATTGCTTTTATTCCTTATTCGTACATTCGTACAGATTAGTATTCGCTGATAGTATGGCTGTAATAAAACCCTTCAAAGGCATCCGCCCTGCAAAAGACAAAGTGCATCTGGTGGCATCGCGCCCGGTGAGCGGCTACAGTAACGCGCAGTTGAGCAGCAAACTTGCCGAAAACCCCTACACTTTTTTGCACGTGATAAAACCTGAGTTCAGAGAAACCACCAAATCAAAACCCGGCTCGCCTGAGCAGTTGCAGAAAATAAAGAAAAAGTTTTTGCAGTTCATGCAGGATGAAATTTTATCAAGCGATGCGGAAGAGAGTTTTTACATCTATGAACAGATTAAAGACGGTCATGCGTTCACGGGCATCATTGCCTGCGCTTCTATCCGTGATTATTTCAACAACGTAATTAAAAAGCACGAGCAAACTATTTCAGACAAGGAAGAAAAACTAAAACACTATCTGGAAGTGTGTGACTTCAACGCAGAGCCGGTTTGTCTCTGCTATCCCGATAACGAAACCATCAGCAAAATTATTTCCGGGGCTCTGGCAAAAGAACCTGCCTGTGATTTCACCACCAACGACAGAATTGAACACAAACTCTGGAAAGTAAGCGATAAGAAAACGATTGATGAAATTGTTTCTGCCTTCAGTAAAATACCTTCCGTTTATATTGCTGACGGGCATCACCGCATCGCCTCCTCTGCCCTGCTCGGAAAATCATGCAAGGAAAAAAATAAAAACTACACAGGCAATGAGCCCTGCAATTTTTTTATGGCGGCATTTTTTTCAGAAAGCAACCTGAAGATATACGATTACAACCGTATTGTAAAAGACCTGAACTTTCTGAGCAAAGATATTTTCCTGAGAAAACTTTCCGCAAACTTTTTCATTGAAGAAAAAGGAGCTGCTCCTTACTATCCGAACAGGCAGGGAAATTTCAGCATGTATGTTGAAGAAAAATGGTACTCGCTTACCCTGAAAAACCCGCACAAAGAAAAATTAGACGCAGAACTTCTTACAGAACTCATCCTCTCTCCCCTGCTCAACATTCACGATTTGCGAACGGATAAAAGAATTTTCTTTATCAGCGGAACAAAAGGAATTGGCGAACTAAAAAAAATAATTGACAATGGGAAAGCAATGGCCGGCTTCGGATTATTTCCAGTAACCGTGCGTGATATAATCAACGTTGCCGATTCAGGCGGAACCATGCCTCCGAAATCCACCTGGGTGGAGCCCAAGATGAGAAGTGGATTGGTAATGTATTCTTTGAGTGAATTGAATACAAAATAAATGTTACTGTCATTTCGACCAACGGGAGAAATCCCTTCATTGAAAGTAGTAACAGGTTTAGGAGATTTCTCATCCCGAATTATAGGGATTCGAAATGACAAGTTGTGACAATGAGTATTGAAGAAAACATAAAAAAAATAAAAGCAGAAATTCCTGCGCAGGTAAAACTCGTTGCGGTTACAAAAACCTACCCTGTGGAGGTGATTATGCAGGCATACAATGCCAGTCACAAAATTTTCGGAGAGAACCGCGCACAGGAACTCACAAAGAAATACGAAGCGCTTCCGAAAGATATTGAATGGCATCTCATCGGTCACCTGCAAACGAATAAAGTAAAATTGATTGCGCCATTTGTGAGTTTGATTCATTCCGTTGACAGCATGAAACTCTTGCAAGAGATAAATAAGTGCGCTGAAAAAGAAAATCGAGTGATTGATTGTCTTTTGCAAATCTACATTGCGAAAGAAGAAACAAAATTTGGCTTACGTTTCGAAGAAGCGGAAGAAATTCTTTCCTCAAAAGAATTATCGCAGATGAAAAACATCCGCATTGCCGGCTTAATGGGAATGGCAACCTTGACAGATAATGAATCTCAAATAAGCAAAGAGTTTCGTTCTCTAAAAACATTTTTTGATAAACTCACTACTCCCTACTCCCTACTCCCTACTCTTTCAATGGGTATGAGCAGCGATTATAAAATTGCGATTGAAGAAGGAAGCACTTTGATACGAGTAGGTAGTTTGATATTTGGAAGCAGACAACAACGCTGATGCAAACGGATAAATAAACTTCGGATGCAAACGGATTTATCAGTCTGAATCCGTTTTAATCCGTATGAATCTTTCCTAAATGAATATCTGGAGTCAAATCCCATTTCTTCGTTTACTTCTTCCCTTTATCGCAGGAATTCTCACTGCAGTTTATTCTGAATGGCAGTTTGATTTTCTGAATTATGTAATTCCTTCTTTGTTTCTTGTCATCGCACTTTTTGTTTTTATCAAACGGCTGAATGTTTCTTATGCTTACTCATGGGTATTCGGAGCATTCATTGCCATTACACTTTTCCTTTCAGGATTTCAGATTACGTTTTTGAATACGGATAAATTCAAAACAAATCATTTCAGCAGATTTCTTGATGACACGGAATTATTTTATGTAAAAACAAATGGCACATCTCTTGAAAAAGAAAAGTCGTACAAAATTGTGGTTCAAGTTCTCGCTGTAAAGCAAAAAAATAAATGGATAGAAACAAGCGGAAGCGCAATGTGCTATTTCAAAAAAGATTCTTTGTCAAAACAATTGCGCTATGGAGATTGTATGATCGTGAAAACAAAATTTAATGAAGTAAAACCACCTCAGAATCCGGGAGAGTTTAATTACAAACGATTTCTTTCGTTTCATAATATTTATCATTCTGCCTATATTCCTTCTGAAAATTGGAAATCGCTTGGAATAAATTCAGGTAATAAAATTCTCAGTGCTTCCTATAATCTTAGAGAATATCTCCTGAACATTTATCGTGAAAATAATATTTCAGGAGATGAATATGCTGTTGGCTCAGCTCTCGTGTTAGGATATACAGACAAACTCGATCAGGATATTATTCAGGCATACGCATCAAGCGGGGCATTGCATGTGCTTTCGGTTTCTGGTTTGCATGTAGGAATTATTTACATCATCTTCAATTATCTTTTATTCTTTCTCGACAGATTCAAACATGGAAAATTAATAAAATGCATTTCGCTTCTTTTCATTCTTTGGTTTTATGCAACGCTGACCGGACTTTCACCATCCGTGCTTCGCTCTGCAGCCATGTTCACTTTTATTATTGTAGCGAAAACATGGAAGTACAACACAAATATTTTCAACACGCTTTGCGTTTCATGTTTTGCGCTTTTGGTTTACAATCCCTATTTAATTATGGAAGTTGGGTTTCAACTTTCCTATCTCGCTGTGCTTGGCATTGTATCGATTCAGCCGTGGCTATATGAAAAGTGGCAGCCAAACAACTGGCTGATGAATCAAATCTGGGGAATAATTTCTGTTTCCATTGCAGCGCAGATGGCGACTTTTCCGCTTGGGCTTTTGTATTTTCATCAGTTTCCGAATTATTTTCTTTTCTCTAATTTAATTGTAATTCCTGTTTCAACTTTGATTCTCGGTTATGGAATTCTGATGTTTGCTCTTGGAAAAATTTCTGCAATAGGAATCGTTTGCGGAAAAATATTTACATGGCTTGTTTGGTTTTTGAATGAATCTGCTCTCGTTACGGAGCAAATGCCAGGAGCACTCATACAAGGAATTTCAATAAAAATTTCCGAAACATGGATGATTTATCTTGTAATTATCTGCTTTATGATTTATCTTTTTCAACAGAGAGTAAGATTTATTTTTCCTGCACTTGGGATTTTGCTGTTAATTCTATCGCTACAGGTTTATGAAAATTATCGCGAGAGAAAACAAAATATACTTATTGTTTACAGCATTCCGAAAATTTCTGCATACGATTTTATCAGCGGAAAGAAAACAATTTTCGTGGCGAATCTGGCACTGCTAAATAATCCAAGCAGCATGATATTTCACATAAAACATAATTGGGCTGACATGGGAATAAACTCACTCTCTTTCATCGAGAAAGAAAAGAAACGAAATTACAAGGATGAAGATTTTATAATGAAAAATAATTTTATTGAGTTTGATAATAAAAAAATAATACTTGCGGACTCGCTTCCAAAAACAAAATCTCCTCTTTCGAATAAACTGGAAGTAGATTTAATCATTCTTTCAAAAAATTCAAAAATCAGAATTGCTGATTTGAAAAAATGTTACAACTTCAGAAAAATAATTATTGATTCGTCAAACCAAGAATGGAGAAATGAGAAATGGAAAAAAGAATGTGAAGATTTAAAAATTGATTTCTACTCGGTGATTGATTCGGGAGCGTATGTGGAAGAACTACTTTAAAATCGTTGTCATCACCTTTCCTTGCCCGCCAGGCAAATTAATTCCCATCAGCTTAGAAACTGTTGCAGGAATATCAATAAGCGAATATTTATTTTCATCTATGCAATTTGTTTTAAAATCAGGTCCAATCCCGAGCAAGAATATATGCCTGCATCCATTGCAATTATCTCCATGCGAAACAAATCCATCTGCCACAGCATCCAAATGCCTTCCATGATCGTTCGTCACAAACAGGGTTGTAGTTCCAGCATACGTATCATCACTTTGTAAATAATTCCACAACAGACCGGCATATTTATCTACGTTCTCGGTTTGATTAATATAATCTAACCAATTATTTGCGTGCCCTGCCGCATCGGGGTGCTTGAAATTTACAAGCACCAGATGAGGGTGATATTTTTTCACCGTATCAATCACATGCTGATAGGTTACAGAATCTTCCCTGTATCCGCTAAAATTTCCATTCACTCCGCAATCAGTCCGCGGACGGAATTTCCCTTCCCAGTTTGAATCAATACAATCAGAAAGCACTTCTAATTTATCTTTTGAAGTAATCACCCAGGCATCTTCTGCAGGTTTTGAAAACTGGGCGCGGTAATACTGAAAGATAGAAGGGGAAGAAGGAATTTCAAATCCGCCATTATTGATTACTTCATAATTTCCTGTAGTGATTGCAGTATGTCCCGGAACGGTAACTGTTTGCCCGTCATTGTAAAAACTTGCGCACATTACTCCCTGTGAAGCAAGATTTTTAATTCTTGGAATATTTATTTGTGTGGATTCTCCCCATGTTTCAGAATAACGCGCCCCGTCCATCACAACAATAAAAACATTTTTCGTTTTATACACGGGAGGATTGGGCAATGGAACGTCATGCTGGCAGGAGAAGAGGAAAAGAAGAAGGAGAAAAAAAGCCCACCCACGACCCCTCCCATTAGAAGGGGAGAAAGAAAAAGAGTTGAAAGTCCTCCCTAACGGGGAGGATTTAGGTGGGGCTTGGTTTTTCATTTTAATCTTCAACAAAGATAGTTTTATTAAATATCTTCGCAAATACTTTGTGAAAACTAATTTCAACATAGGTGATAAAGTTTCATTTCTGAATGAACAAGGAAGCGGGGTTATTACAAATATCCTTAGCAACTTCAGAGTTCTTGTCACCAATGAAGATGGTTTTGAAGTGTCAGTTTCTGTTGATGAAATTGTTCCTGTCACTGATACATCAAAATACAAAATGGATTCCAAGATGATTGATGCAAAAGAAGAAAAAGATGTAAAACCTCCGAAACTTTCTCCCGATGAAATCTGGGAAGTTGATTTACACCTGAGGGAAATTCTTGATACAGGAAGAGAAATTAGCGACCATGAGAAACTTCTCGCACAGCTAAAATATTTCAGAAAATGTATGGACGCAGCTATCGTGTACAGAATAAAAAAAATAATTTTCATTCACGGAGTGGGAAAAGGAACACTCAAGCAGGAAATTATTCATGCGCTGAAAAGTTATGAGCGCACCCGCCATTACGATGCTCCACACAAAAAGTACGGCTTTGGCGCAATCACTGTAGAAATCAGTTAATTATTATGTTTATCTTTGTTCAATATCCTGACATGCGTCAGGATGAAGTTCTTTAACATACCAGACCGCTCTATCGCTTCGTACATTAATTATGTGCGGGGAGGAAAGTCCGGACAACAGAGAGCATCCTGTCCCGATTTATTTTCGGGAGAATGGAAAAGTAATTTTCCATACAGAAAGTGCCGCAGAAACTAAACCGCCTGGCGTTTACCCCGTAGGATAAAAACCATATCCAACGGGGTTTACCGCAAAGGCAAGGGTGAAATCGTGAGGTAAGATCTCACGCTTCTCCGCCAGCAATGACGGGATTGAAGGCAAACCTCAGGAGTTGCAATGCCGAATAATGAATGACTGCTCGTCAGCCTCACCCCAACCCCTCTCCAAAGGAGAGGGGCGAAGGAAAAGGTAAGTTCATTGGTAGGCAGCATAGATAAATGATAGATATATCCTGAAAGTTGTTCAGGATGAAACAGAATCCGGCTTATGCCGAAGGCATTCCTTCGGAACAGGTTTGGTATGTTATTTTTATTAAGAATATTTACCGGGCATTACAATCTCAGTTTTCGATACGTTCTGCGAGAGCGCAGAATTATCAAGACGCTTTTCGGTCTTGATGCTAACCAAAGCGTCAGCACCCGAACTGACGCACATCACATCGAGATGTGCATTTTGATTTATTCCTGCCAGGAAAATAAGCCCGGATGGGCAATCACTATTACCGGCTTGCTTTTTTTTACTTTCCGAAGCATCGCACGTTTCACTTCATCCATCGCATCATGCTTCAGCTTTCGCGAAGGGGAATTTCTTCGGTCGGAAAAAGTTAGATTTTTTTTCATGTATGAATGGGTTAAGATGTAACAGGAGTAAACGTTTCGTTGTTCTCAGAAAATGCGTTTCTGATGATATTATAAAATTGCCCTTCTACAATCTGATACTGGCGAAGGATTTGATTTCGAACCTCGCCTGCATTAAAATCATTCACAATTTTTCTTTTCGTTCTTACTGTCAGTTTTTTCCAACTGGTACGCCTGTTTGTTTTTTTCATATTCATCAGGTTTTGAAAAGATTAAAGACATTTGTTGTTTGGGTGAATATCCACAATAAATTTCCACCATGAAAGGGAAATGTTGAGTACGACAGAAGTTTGTATGAGAATGACAGCTTTACGAGCCAAAATGCTTCCTGACAAGGTCTATATGATTGCGGGAAACGGGAATAAGTTCCTTGCCGATTACCAGATATTGACCGTTGAGGGCCTTTACTTTTGAAATGTTAACCGCATAGGAACGGTGTGTTCGCAGAAATTTATTCTGCGGCAGTTGAGAAAGAAACTGGTCTAAACTTGTGCGTTGCAGATATGTTTTATCGCTGGTAAACACTTCTACATAAATATTATCTGACTTCATGAAAAGAATATCGTTAAGAAAAACTTTTATCAGCAGATGCCCGTCTTTAATCAGAACATATTCTTCTTCCTTTTTGGTTCTTGCCGCCAATGCAATTTCGATGCCTGTGTACAAATCGTCTTTTGTAAACGGTTTCAGCAGATAAGCCAGGGGTTGTGTTATTTTGGCTTTTTCAATGGTTACCTGATCAACATAAGAAGTAAGAAAGATGAAAGGTTTTTTGTAATCAGTGTTGAGTAAATGCGCCAGTTCAATGCCATCGTATCGGGCGCCCATGTTAATGTCAAGAATGGCAAGGTCAAATTCCGTTTTGCGAAATAATTGTTCAGCAGCATTTTTATTCAATGCAATTCCGGTTACATCGTATCCAAAACCTGTGAGCATTCGCTTGCAGCTTTCGGCAAGAATGGCTTCATCTTCTACAATGATTATTTTTACTGGCATCGGAAGAAAATAAATCTATACTTTTAATTAATAAAAAAAGAAATGTAAATTTAGAAAAATTGTCGAAAATTAATACTATTCCGGTCGGAGAAATACTTACCGGATAATCACAATCTCGGTTCTGCGGTTTTTGGCTCTTCCATCTTCATTATCTGAACCATCGGCATTTGTGTTAGGCGCAATTGGTTTTGAAGCGCCATAGCCGACAACTTTCATCCTGCTGCGCTTGATTCCTTTTGACACAAGATAGTTTGCCACCGCGCTTGCCCTGAGATTGGAGAGATTCATATTGTAAGAATCTTTTCCTTTTGAATCAGTATGACCTGCGACTTCAAACTTAACTTTCGGATAATCTTTTTTCAGCAACGCAACTGCTTTATCGAGTTCAGGCAAAAATTCTTTTTTGAGATTTGATTTATTGAAATCAAAAAGGACATTGTTAAATGAAATTGTTGTTTTGATAGTTGTAGTAGTATCTGTTTTTGTTTTTCCGGAAGTATCGGCAGTTGTGGTTACTTTTTTAATGGTGTCAACCATTACCACCATTACTGCGTTGGTAGTTACGCTGACTTCATTGTATCCCGGCAATTTGCTTTTATCTGCTTTTGCCAGAAACTCAGAATAGTTCATTGAACCGGCTATGTTTTTAATATCGAAGAAGGCATTCTTGAAAACCAATGGCTGACCGGGCTGAGTGAAATTAAGTTCCTGGTATAAATCATATTGCCTGCATTGTTTCGGAACACGTACTTCAGCAGAAACAGGTTCTAGTCCGCTTGTCCTGAGTGTAAATAAATAATTTTTTCCGTGCTCAATCTTAACCGAATATTTTCCATTTTTTATTTCACATGAGCCGACTTCTTTTCCAGATTCTTTTTCTGAAATCAGAATTGTTCCTTTTGAAACTCCCATGGCTAGCCCGTTGATGGTGGTGGTTGGAATGTCATCGCATAAATCAATCATGTACACATCCATATCCTTTGTTCCGTCTGCTGCCTGCGAAGAAGAAGAATAAAACGCGCGGTCGCTTTTGTTTGCCAAGAGAAAATAAATATCATCACCGGGTGTATTAATCGGAACGCCAAGATTTACGGGCTCTGACCATTTATCACCTGCTTTTTCTGATTTGAAAATATCAAATCCGCCCATGCTGTTATGTCCGGTGGAAGAAAAATACATAGTCTTTCCGTCTGCAGTAATGTACGGAGCATCTTCATCGTATTCAGTATTAATGGGTGCACCCATATCATTCAATGGACCCCATGTGCCGTCAGGTTGTTTTAGAGAAACAAAAATATCCCTTCCTCCTGCTCCTCCTTCCCGGTCGCTCACCACATATAATTCATTTCCGGAAACTAAAAAACCGAAGAAACTTGTTTCCCATGCTTTTGTATTTACGTCAGATTTTTCATACAGGATAGTTGGCTTTGACCATGCACCACCAAGGAGGTTGCTGGAATAAAAAGTTCCTTGCTTGACACCACGGTAAAAATAAATTGTCTTTCCGTCAGCCGAAATGCTGATCATGGCTTCGTGCTTGTCCGTATTAACCGGATCGCCAATACCAAAACTTTTCCCCCAACCTTTCTTTCCTAATCCAGACACATAAATGTCTTCAAAATATTTATCGTCCCAATCCAATTTTCCTCCTGTAGTGCTGTCTCTTCTTGAAGTGAAATACATGACGGAGTCATTGGCTGATAAAACGGCATCATAATCATCATACTCGCTGTTTACATCATTGCCAACATTCGTAATTTCAAATGAATGAGTTTTTCCGTTGATGGTTATTTTACTTACAGGAGATTGTGCAAGTATTTTTCCGTTGTCGCACATTTCTATTTTGTGTTTTATGTCGTTTTTCAAATCCGCCTCTTCTTCTTCCAATAAATCTGTGCCAAACTCATCAAGAATTGACAAATAGGTTTTGTAATTCTTCTTCGCTAAATCAAATTTTCCGTCAAGGTGATAAGCGCTGGCAAGAAAATAATACGCTTCACCCAACGTATCTTTTGAATAGTTGATTGCTTTCTCGAAGTAAGGAATGGAGGCTGGCTGGCGAAAATTATTGAAGAGTGACTGCGCCTGCTCAAGGTTATACATTGGATTGGCAGAATCTAATTTCAAGAGGTCCCAATACTTCTGCTGCGCTTCGGCATAATTTCCTAAATCAAACTGTTTGCGCGCTGATTTCAGAATTGTCTTTTCTGTTTTTTTATTGGAGGAACTGGAAAAATCGCCATAGGCTCTTTGCCCCTGACCATAGGAAAAAGAATAAATGAGAAAAAAAGATAACAACAAAGATAATGCTCTGAGGATTTTCATTGGGTTATTTCTAATGCTGACAAAGGTAAAATTTTATTACAACGCACAGAAAACGAACAGATTACTCGGTAGTGTATCAGTTTGGTTGTTCTCTTTGTTCTTTGCGTGTATTTTCTTTGCGCACTTTGCGGTTTCTATTTTTTTTAAACAGTCATTTACCGCAAAGGGCACGGAGAATCAGCCCGCAGAGAACGCAAAGGGATTTTAAAATTAAACTGAGACACTACCGATTACTCAGCTTTAAAGAAATCAAGCTGAGAAAACCTTATCAGATGAATGTTCGTATAATAATAGTTCAAAATTTTTGTGTAGGAATATCCTTTTTCTGCCATTCGCATAGCGCCTTCCTGACATAGGCCAACTCCATGTCCAAATCCTTTTCCGGTAAATACAACATTTTCACCTTCTTCTTTTATTGAAAAGAAAGTTGATTTCAGTTTCATGTCTTCGCGAACAAATTTCAAAGGGATAAAAAAATCATTGTTCACTAAATAAACAAGGCGGTTGGGTTGGTCGAAATTCAAAATTTTTCTGACTTCATTAGAATCGCTTATAGGAAAACCATATTTTGTTTTAACATAATCAAGCCACAAATCCTTTGGAATTTTTTTTTGCCATACGGCATTTGCTTTCTTTAAACAAAATGTATCACTCACCGAACGCAGCCCCGAAACTGCTTTTGACCACACATCTTCTGAGTTCATGGTCTGGCCGCCACAGTTAGAGTGAAATGCTGCTGGGATGATGCGCACGCTGTCATCCACCAGAATATATTCAGACGTTTCTAAAGCCGCATCGTGAATATTCTGACTGAAAGTTTTTCCGCGAAAAACCTGACAATGCACCTCATCGCATAATTGAAATCCTTCGTCTTCATGCCTGCGCCAGTTGCCCAATGCATAGGTTCGGATCACAATTGTTTTTACTTTGTTGAACTCCTGCGGATTTTTTGTTCCTACTTCCCATTGCACCACTCCAGCCACATACTTTTCAATGTCAACTTTATTGATCAAGCGCAACGTGCTGTTACCAGAAGTGATTTGCAGTTCATCATCATACGTTCTTGGCTTATAATCCGGCTGAAGAGATTTTATTTTAAAACTTGACGCATCGGCTTTAGGAACAAACCATACCGAGCGGAATTTTTTCCGGTAATTTATTTTCTGAAGAAGCACTGAATCACCGGCAAGCGAAACTGTTATGAAAGAAATTTTATCCGCGTCAAAAAGTTTTGCGCTGTCGCCATACACAATATACTCGCCAGAAACGTGAAAAAAATTTACCGAAGAAATGGTATTACTGGCAAAGAGATGAATCTGTAATGTTTGCTGATTGTTTTGTGGTGCATAGGCAATTGCCAAAGGGCAAAGAACAATGAAAAAATAATAAAACAGGAAAAACCTTCGCATATATCAGGTAAAGATGGAAATTACTTGGAAACAACTTTAAATTCAGTTCTTCGATTCATTTGCCGATGCTCATCCGTATCATTTGCAATAACGGGTTTTGTATCGCCATATCCCTTTGAAGTTAGTCTGTCTTTTGCAATTCCATTAGCTGATAGATATTCAAGCACTGACTTTGCCCTGTTTTCTGAAAGAATCTGATTGTGTTTTTTATCGCCAACATTATCTGTGTGCCCGCTCAGTTCAATTTTCAGTGTTGGGTTCTTATTCAGAAAATCCACCAGTTTATTTAACTCGACTTTCGATTCGTCCTTCAAATCAAACTTATCGGTATCAAAAAAAACATTTCTCAAAATCACTGTTGAATCTTTTGTAATGGGAGAAAGAGGAATGTTTATGGCAATCGGCTGGTAATCTTTATTTTCAAGAAGAGAAAAATTTTCTGAATGAAAAAGATAACCAGTCCTGGAAGTATTGAATGCGTAATTCTTATTCACGGGGAGACAAATCAAAAATTCTCCGTTCGATTTTTTTGAAACCCACTTCACCAAAGAAATTCCCGTTTGCAAATCCACCACATCAATATCTGCTTCAAGAGGAGCTTTTGTTACCGCGTCAAAAACTTTTCCTTTCACATAAATAGTTTTTCCGGGACGTGCCTGCTCATACAAATCAAAGGAATAAATATCCAATCCACCGTAACCACCCACTCTGTCAGAAGCAAACCATGCAGTTTTTCCATCGCGGGAAACAAGCAAACTGTTTTCATCATTAAACGTATTTATCGGGCAACCTAAATTCACCGGTTCTCCCCATTCACCGTTCGCCTGTCTGCGCGACATGAAAATATCCAGCCCACCCATTCCGGGATGTCCGTCAGATGAAAAATACAATGTTTGATTATCAGGGTGAATGAAAACAGATTCTTCGTTGTAGGGAGTATTTATCTTGTTGCTCAGCTTTGTGGCACCGCTCCACTTACCGTCATCTTTCAAAACAGCAGTATAAATATCCTGGCTTCTTTTTCCGCTCGCATCAATAGTGCCGCGAATGAAATACAATGTTTTTCCATCGGAAGAGAAACTTGGCTGAGTTTCCCACCACTTGGTGCAGACTGGCGGACCAACATTTTTTGGCTTCGACCAGTCATTTCCGTTTTTATAAGAATAAAAAATATCACAACTTCCGAAACCTGTTCTGTCAACTCCGTATCCAAAATCAGTTTCGCAGGCTACAAAAAATAACATCTGCCCGTCAGCAGAAAGGCAAGGAGCTCCCTCATTGCTCTCAGAATTAATTTTCGGACCAATGCCGTATGCCTTTCCCCACTTACCATCAACTGTTTTATCGCTCACATAAAAATCTTCCTGAAAGCCGTATTGACTTTTAGTTGTAGGAAGTTTTCGTGTAAACAAAAACGTTTGCTCATCTGCCGTGATGGAAGGGTAATATTCATCGTGCTGCGAATTCAATCCATCGCCCGCATTGATTGGCTTGAACGGAACCGGATTGTCAATTGCGGTAACAGCAAAGTCGCAGCTTTTTATATCCCGCTCTGCCATCTTATTCATTTCAGCATTGGCAGAAGGTTTATCTAAAAACTTTACATAATTTTCTTTCGCATCCTTATATTGACCTGTGCAGAACTGCAGGCGGGCAAGGGAAAAATAATTTCCCGGATAAAAATCGGGATTAATCCCAAGAGCTTTTTTTATTTCCACGATTGCTTTCTGGTTTTGATTCAAATCGCTGTAAATATATCCCAGCAGCATGTGAGCTTCAATAAATGAATCATCTTCTTTAATTGCTTTCTTCAAATCTTCAGTTGCTGCTTCAAAATTTTTTCCATCATAAAACTTAGTCGCTTCTTCATAATATTTAATTGCTTTTTTACTTTTAGTGGAATAATTCTGCTGGGCTTGGCAGATAACGGATGACAGAGGGAAGATGCCGATGATAAAAAATATTCTGAGAAACAATTTCATACTGGTTGATTAGCAATTATCATTCCTAAGGAATTCCAATGTATTTATGTGTTTGCAACGAGATTCTCCACTTGGGGTTTTGCTGAACATATTCAACGATGAGCGGCAGCATTTCACTGCGTTTACTCCATTCTGGCTGGAGAAACAGATTTTCATTATCCATCTTTTCTGAATTTATTTCAGCAAATCTGAAATCATTTTTATTATGAATGATGATCTTCAGCTCATGGGCTTTTGTAAAATTTTCTTCCAGCACAGGCATTGTCTTTTTTGGAGACAGGCAAACCCAGTTCCATGTACCCGTTATTTCATAAGCTCCGGAAGTTTCAAGAAATGTCTGTATTCCTTTTTGCTTCAATTGTTCTGTGAGATAATTCAAATCATACATGCAGGGCTCACCACCGGTTACAACTACTGCTTTTGCAGAATGCATGGACGCATTTTTAATAATTATATCTGTTTCTGTCAGCGGATGAATGCTTGCATCCCAGCTTTCTTTCACATCGCACCAGTGACAGCCCACATCACACCCGCCAATGCGGATGAACCAGGCGGGCTTTCCGGTATTGAATCCCTCGCCCTGAATGGAATAAAACATTTCCATAACAGGAAAGGATGTACATGATTCTGGATTCTGGATTCTGGATTCTGGGTTTCTTTTCTCTGTTGTTATCACTTGTAAATTTCTTTTTTGTTCGCTTTCAGCGTATTCATCATCAGAGAAGTTATCGTCATCGGTCCCACTCCGCCCGGAACAGGAGTGATGAAAGAACATTTCGGGGCTACTTCATCAAATTTCACATCGCCTAAAAGTTTCCAGCCGGATTTTGTTTTATCCGATTTCACTCTTGTTATGCCAACATCAATTACTACTGCTCCTTGTTTTACATGATCAGCGGTAAGAAATTCTGCTTTGCCGAGCGCGGCAATTAAAATATCCGCACTCAAACAAATTTCTTTTAAGTTTTTTGTTTTGCTGTGGGTGATGGTAACGGTACAATTTCCGGGATAAGTATTCCGCGCCATCAGAATGCTCATCGGTGAACCTACGATATGGCTTCTTCCGATCACAACACAATTTTTTCCCACGGTTTCTATTTTGTAGCGCTCTATCAGTTGAAGAATTCCATATGGAGTTGCAGGAAGATAAGTGGGTAAGCTCAATGCCATCCTCCCCACATTGGCAGGATGAAAACCGTCCACATCTTTTTCAGGAGCAATGGCTTCAATAACTTTTCTTTCTGAAATATGTTTAGGAAGCGGAAGTTGAACAATGAATCCGTCAATATCCTTGTCATTATTCAGTTCTGAAATCTTTTTCACCAAATCAGTTTCGGAAATTGTATCAGGCAATCTGACCAGCGTTGATTTGAACCCGACTCTCTCACACGCTTTTACTTTCCCGCCAACATACGTTTCGCTCGCGCCATCATTGCCTACAAGTATTGCAGCCAGATGCGGAGTTTTTCCTCCTGAAGATTTTATCTTCTTTACTTCCTCAGCAATTTCGCTTTGGATTTCTTCGCTTATTTTTTTTCCGTCTATTATTGTCATACGTTTCCCCCTTAGTAAAGGGGGTCAGGGGGTTGTCTGTAGTTGGTTTTGTTTTTCTAACTCTTCAATAAAATCCTCAATAACTCTTATGATATGATGGATTTGAGTTTTAATTAAATTATCATCCAGTCTCAAAAAAATTATTCCCAATTTTTCCAGTTCAGTCTGTCTTTTCAAATCCTTCTCTGCTTTTTCATTATGACTGCTTCCATCCACTTCAATTGCAAGTTTTAATTTACTGCAATAGAAATCAACAATATATTTCTCAATAGGCTTTTGTCGCATGAACTGATAGCCTTTCATTTTTCTTCCTTTCAATTGCTTCCATAATAAAACTTCTGAAAGAGTACTATTGTTTCTTAAATCTCTTGAATATTGTTTTAATTTTTGATTGTAATATATTTTCATTTTCAAAAAACATTTTCAACAACCCCCTTTATCCCCCTTTGCTAAGGGGGGATAAAAGTCGTCAATACATCATCTTGGTCGCGGCATATTCTGCATCATCTTTTTCATCTGATCTTTATTCCCAACCATACGCATCATCTTGCGCATATCTTCAAACTGTTTCATCAAACGATTCACTTCCTGGATTTCCCGTCCGCTACCTTTTGAAATCCTTTGCCTTCGGCTTCCGTTAATCAAATCGGGGTTGCTTCTTTCTTTCGGAGTCATCGATTGAATAATGGCTTCAATTCCTTTGAATGCATCATCATTTATATCCACATCTTTTATTGCTTTGCCAACTCCGGGAATCATTCCCATGAGGTCTTTCATATTGCCCATTTTTTTTATCTGCTGAAGCTGCCCGATAAAATCATTAAAGTCAAATTTATTCTGCGAAAGTTTCTTCTGAAGTTTTTTTCCTTCCTCCACATCAAAATTTTCTTGTGCTTTTTCTACCAGCGTAACAATATCACCCATTCCCAAAATCCTATCCGCCATTCTATCGGGATGAAAGACATCTATCGCATCCATCTTCTCGCCTGTTCCGACAAACTTAATGGGCTTGTTCACCACGCTTTTGATGGAAAGCGCAGCACCGCCACGTGTATCGCCATCTAATTTTGTAAGAACAACTCCGCTAAAATCCAAACGCTCGTTAAATGCTTTAGCGGTATTCACAGCATCTTGCCCGGTCATCGCATCCACTACAAATAAAATCTCCTGCGGATCAGCCGCTTTTTTCACAGCAGCAATTTCATTCATCATCTGCTCGTCAATTGCCAGACGACCGGCAGTATCAATAATCACAATCGTGTGTCCGTTATCTTTTGCGAACTGAACTCCTTTCTTGGCGATGTCAACCGCATTATTATTTTCCGGCTCTGCAAAAACAGCAACACCGATCTGTTCTCCCAAAACTTTCAGCTGGTCAATGGCGGCAGGGCGATAAATATCGCAGGCAACGAGCAAAGGATTTTTTCCGCGTTTTGTTTTTAAATAGTTGGCAAGCTTGCCTGAGAAAGTTGTTTTACCTGAACCCTGCAATCCGCTCATCAGAATTACAGTTGGATTTCCGGAAAGTCTGATCTCCTCGTTCTTCCCACCCATGAGTTCCGCCAGTTCATCGCGGGTGATCTTAGTCATCAATTGCCCAGGCGAAATACTTGTGAGCACATTCTGTCCCAGCGCTTTCTGTTTTACATTATCCGTAAAAGTTTTTGCAACTTTGAAATTCACATCCGCATCCAGCAACGCTTTGCGGATTTCCTTGAGCGTTTCGCTCACGTTCACTTCCGTGATCTTGCCCTGCCCTTTGAGGATTTTAAAGGCGCGGTCTATTTTATCGGATAAATTCTCAAACATAGTTCTAAGTCAAAAATCATTAATTCACTCCGAAGGAGTCCATCGGACAAGTCATAAGAAATGTAAAGCAAAGTTAGAATTTTTATTTGGGTGTCTCTCTGCTGGCAGAAGACAGAGAGAAGGCATGATGTTTTAAAAAAATATTTTCCCAATTCAAATTATTATAATACTTTCGCTTTCAAGCGGGCATTATTTATAGTTGATTGCATTCTCTCCGAAAGGGGTAAATGCAATTGTAGTTAACTATAGATTCTGCCTTTTTTATTTGTAAATATTAATTAGAAAATAAAAATGAAAAAACTTTTCCTCCTCCTCCTCTTTTTCAGCACAGCCGCACTTGTCCTGAGCTCAGTCGAAGGATTCGCCCAGCGCGAGCGTTGGTCCGTAAAAACACTTACCGATGGCTTTAAGCCCGACACCAATACGGTAACAACCGTTACCGTAAAAGACATACAAAAGAAAAAACTAATACCTGTGGGCGACCAGGACGCACGCATGGAAACCGAAAAGCAAGTGGTGCAAATCACAGGCACTATAAAAGTGATAAAGGAAGAAAAAGGGAAAAAAGGCGATGGCGATTACCACATAGAAGTTACCGATGCAAGCATGGACAGCACCTTTGTATGCGAATGCGTGAATCCAAAAGATACCAAAGCAAAAAAATCTCTATACAAGAATAATTTTATAAAAGCGCGCAAGGTGGTTAAAACTTTAAAAGTGGGAGATAAAGTTACCTTTACAGGTGTGTTATTTCAAGACCAAAAACACGGCAAGTCCAGTCCCCTGCGCACACGCAACTTTATTGAAATGCATCCCATACTGAATGCAAAGAGGAAATAAATAAATTAGCTGAATGAAAACCATACGCATACTCAGCATTGACGGAGGCGGACTACGAGGCGTGGTGCCCCTTACCATACTGAATGAATTCAAAACCCGGCTGAAACTCTATGCAGGAAAAGAAATCTGGGAATGCTTTGACCTCATTGCAGGAACCTCCACAGGCGGACTCATCACCTCAGCCATTACACTGCGCGATAAAAATGCAGCGGAGAAGAAAGCCAAATACACCATTAATGATATTTTAAATGTGTACATCGATCACGGAAAAGATATTTTTCCGCAGCGCGGCTGGCTCGGCAATAAATGGCATGCGCTCAAAGATATCTTCCGTCCCACCTTTGGGGAAGAAGGCATTGCAAAAGTATTTAAGGATGTGCTGGGCGAACACCGCATTTCAGATTGCCTCACCAATATTATGGTAAGCACGTATGACCTCAACAACAATGTGCCGTTGTTCTTCAAGTCGCTCGATAACGCGGTGAACAAAAACCTCGATGCACTGCTTTATGATATCTGCCGCGCCACCTCTGCGGGACCCACCTACCTGCCTACCTACATATTTAACTATCCCAAGAACCCAGATACAGAAAAACCCCACCGCAATTGCATTGACGGTGGCGTGTATGTAAACAACCCCTCCATGGCGGCACTCGCAGAGTTTGTAAAAAACTATGCCTTTTATGATAAAAGCATTGCCAGAAAAGAAGATGTAGACTTCAAAAATATTTTTGTGCTCTCCGTTGGCACCGGCACCTATGCCGCGCCAATAAAAGATAATGCAAGCGCCACCAAAGGCGAACTCTACTGGGCAAAAACGATAAGCGATGTAATGATGCGCGGTGTGAACAAAACCACCGATTATGAAATGAACGAAATAATGGAAGACGGCAATTACCTCCGGCTCTCCATTAATATTGATAACGAAGAGCATGCCGATATGAGCAACTCAAGCAAAGAAACCACACAGTATCTTATTAAAGCCGCGCAGGAACAGGTATTGAACAACGCAGATAAAATGAACAAGTTGAATGCTTTTATTCAGAAAAGTGGGTTGTAATAACATCAATAACTATTTCTTGGGAGGCGCTTCCCTCGGATTCCCCCTTCATGAAGGGGGAAAGTTTCGGCTTTGCGAAACAGGGAGATGTCTAAGTAATACTCCAGTACACGCTAAACTGTATTTAGAAGTTGAGTACCTGCAAGGCTGTGCTTTTCATAGAGCAATTTTTTTAATGAAACTCTTGAATTATTTTTTTTAATTAAACAATTTATTACATGCTTCTAACATTAATTAAAGATAAACAAGAAATTCTAAAATTACATAACGATTTTGTTAGGCTGTTAAATAAAAATTCACGAAAAAAAATAAACAATTTTAGATTGACAACACCAGGGACGGGAACATGGCATACGACTGCACAGTATAATCCATCAAATAATATCTGGTCGGTTGTTGAGCCACATGAGAATAAAAAAGATAATTTTTATATTTTACTTGGCGTTGATCCAGACCCAAAAGCAATCAATGGTATTGTCGTGCAATGCAATTATCAAATTGGATTTGAAAATTTCAAAGAAGCCTGTTTTTGGGCTAATGATTCAAAAGGCAAAGTATATTTATTACATAGTGGTAGAATGGGAGGTGGAGTAAAGGGAATTAATTTTGAAAACATTGATGATTTATATTCAGGCGCACGAAGCACACTATTATATAATGATGTTTCTTATGATTATTTCACAGTCTGCGAATTGCATTCAAAGCAAGCTTATCAACAAGTAGTTGATTTTGTCAACGAGGTTGACAGAATAAAATGTATTCTAAAGTCTAACACTGCGGTTTCATCTTTAGGAAAAAGAAAAATTAATAAAGCATTTAAGATTTATAGCCCTGAGTTTTGGGGTAAAAGAAAATCTTATTTTATAAAAAAGAAAATTTCATCAAATAGTAAGCATGGGTTTATTGTAGATGGTTTAGAGAAAATAATGCATAAAGAATATGGAGTCAACAAGAATCAACTTGTAAAAAATAAATACATCGATTTGGGTATAACAAAGAATAATAAAGCTGTTGCAATTTTTGAAATTAAACCATCCATTAATACCCAATCGATTTATACAGCAATTGGTCAGCTAATGCTTCATTCCTCCTCTATTAAAAGCAATCCCGCTATATATATTGTACTTCCTAATAAACTAGAGGATAAGATGGAAAAAGATTTATTATCATTATCAATTAAATCTATTCGATTTGTATTGCGAAAAAATAAAGTTCGATTCATTAATTTAAATAAATTTTTTTAATTCCGCACATACACACAGTAGACGCTAAACTCCAACTTAGTGTAAAAAAAGTAGAATATACAATGGAAAGAACTAAAGAAGACCTTGAAAAGGAAAAACTACAAGGTGAAATTAAAAATCTAAAAAGATGGTGGGTACAGCCATTTTTATCCATAGTAGGACTTTTAATTATCCTAATAACCGCTTTTAATACAAATATTAGTGCGTTTTTGAAAATAAAATCTTTTGAAATAAAAGAACAGAAATTGTCCAAGGATTTAGATAGCACAGGTCGAGTCTTACGTTGTACTCTTGATACTTTAAAAAAAATGCAAACAGCATTCGAAATTAGTAACAGAAATATGGAAGATTATCAAAAGCGAATCAAAATAGCTGTGGATACAATAAAAACAAAAGATGGACTATTATTGTTTTATAAAAAACAACTTGATGTTGCGATGAAATCTTTATCACGGAAAAATATTCTAAAGCGCACAGGTCATTTTTTATTAAATGAGGACGGTAATATTCTTACCACAGATGATGGGATACCAATAGTTGTCGGGTCAGAAAGTGGTTGGGCGCAGTATAAAGCGGAAGAAGGAGATACTATTGATTCTATTGCTAATAAGTTAGGAGTTTCTGTAGATGATTTATTATCTGAGAATCCGGAATTGAAAAAACATGGGCTTTCTGTTGGTATGATATTAAATTTTTTTGTTTCTCGACCTTAATTAGGTGAAATTATTCCCCAGTACGCGCTAAGCTTACTGTACCCGCGAAGTTGCACTTCGTGGGTGAGTAATTTGTAAGTTATGCTTACAACCCATTCCGATAGCTATTGGGACAAAGCTGGCTCTTCACTCAGCTATGAAATTCAAAGAAATTTTCTCTTTGTCCGGCAATTTCTCCATTTTTTTACATTATACCGCCACAATGTGACATCACATTGTTGCAAGAAGAGATCATATTGTCTCTTTGTGAGACAACATTGTTGCAAAAAGACATCACATTGTCTCTTTGTGACATCACATTGTTGCAAGAAGACATCATATTGTCTCTTTGTGAGACAACATTGTTGCAAAAAGACATCACATTGTCTCTTTGTGAGATCACATTGTTGCAAAAAGACATCATATTGTCTCTTTGTGAGATCACATTGTTGCAAAAAGACATCACATTGTCTCTTTGTGAGACAACATTGTTGCAAAAAGACATCACATTGTCTCTTTGTGAGATTAAATTGATGCAAAAAGATATCACATTATCTCTTTGTGATATCTCTCCCTTTAGGGCCGGGGCAACATTTTTACTTTATCATTTCTCCAAACTCATTCTCATCAATAATCTTCACTCCGAGTTTCTCCGCTTTCTTGAGTTTTTCCGGTCCCATGTTTTCTCCTGCTAGAAGGTAGCTTGTCTTTCCCGATACAGAACCAGCCACTTTTCCTCCGTTCTGTTCAATCGCGGCTTTCAGATCATCGCGCGAGAATTTGGTGAACACGCCTGAAACCACAAAAGTAAGACCGGTTAATTTGGTTGATTGAGTTAATTGGGTTGTCTGAGATTCAAATTGGAGTCCGTATTTTTTTAATCTCTGTACAAGTTCAATATTTTTCTTTTCGCTAAAAAAATCTATTAAGCTCTTTGCCACTTGTCCTCCCACATCATTTGTCGCGGTGAGTTGTTCTTCGGTTGCGTCCATGATAGAATCAATATCTCTTAACTGTCGCGCTAGTTTCTTCGCAAGCGTTTCCCCCACATGTCGTATTCCCAGCGCATACAACACTCTCTCAAACGGAACCTGTTTTGATTCCTCTATTCCTGCCAGCAGATTGCTCACAGATTTTTCTCCCATGCGCTCTATGTTCATCAGTTCTTCTTTATACTTCTTCAGTTCGTAGATATCGGCAATGTTCTTCACAAACCCTTTCTCATAGAGCATTTCAATCGTCTCTTCTCCAAGCGAATCAATGTTCATCGCCTTGCGCGAAGTAAAGTGACTCATCTTTCCTTTTATCTGTGGCGGACATCCCCATTCATTCGGGCAGTAATGATTTGCTTCATCTTCTCCTCTTACTAATTCAGTTCCGCATTCGGGGCATTCAGAAATATATTTTGTCTTATGTGCATTCGATGGGCGCTTCTTCAAATCAACTCCAACTATTTTCGGAATTATTTCTCCGCCTTTTTCCACATACACTGTATCGCCCACGCGCACATCTAGTTTCTCTATGATATCCGCATTGTGCAAGGAAGCGCGCTTCACGGTTGTTCCACCCAACTTAACAGGTTTCAGATTTGCAACAGGCGTGATGGCTCCTGTTCTTCCCACCTGATAAGTGATTTCTTCCAGAATAGTGGATGCTGTTTCTGTCTTGAACTTGTATGCAATCGCCCATCGCGGAGATTTTGCCGTGAAGCCCAGCACTTTTTGTTGTTCGTAAGAATTAACTTTGATGACGACTCCGTCAATGTCAAACGGAAGTTTGTGTCGGTCTTTATCCCAGATATCAATGAACTCAAAAACATCATCCAGCGTTTTGCATTTGGAAATATAATCCGGCACCTTGAATCCCCACTTCTTCGCTTCTTTCAAACTCTCATAATGATTTTTAAACGGCAGTTCTTTTCCATAAAGCATATACATGAAGCAATCCAGTTTTCTGCGCGCTACTTCGGCAGAGTCCTGCATTTTAAGAGTGCCGGCTGTTGAGTTGCGCGGATTGGCAAGCAGCGCATCACCGGCTTCTGCTTTTTCTTTATTAATAGCGTCAAATGTTTTTCGTGTCATGAAAACTTCTCCGCGAATTTCAAATTTGTCAGGAAAAGAAAATCCCCCCTGCCCCCCTTTCGAAGGGGGAGAAAGCCGCAGCGGAACTGCACGAATTGTTTTTGCATTCGTAGTGATTTCATCGCCCTGTTCACCGTCACCTCGCGTAACTGCCTGAACTAATTTTCCATTCTCATATTTCAAGCCGATAGCAACTCCATCGTATTTCAATTCGCACACGTATTCAATTTGTCCTGCCACTCCTTTGCGAACTCGTTCATCAAAATCTTTCAGATCATCTTTTGAATAAGAGTTGCTTAGTGAGAGAAAAGCATACTCATGTTTTATCGCTTTGAATTCTTTGGTAATCATTCCGCCAACTCTTTGTGAAGGAGAGTCAGACAGCAGCAACTCGGGGAACTCTTTCTCAAGTTTCACAAGCTCCTCCAGTTTCATATCGAAATCATAATCGCTGATGCTTGGCTTGGCAAGCACATAATATTTATAGTTGTGCTCTTCCAGTTCTTTGGAGAGTTGTTCTATTTTTTTCTTTGCCTGGTCTTTTATCATCCGTTACGAATATACAAATTGTAATTTTTATTTACTGCCGATCGCAAGCCTATCCTTTCCACTCATATCTTTTTTTACTTTAACATTCTTAAAACCCTTTCCTTCCAGAAGTTTTTTCACTTCACCACCAAGTGCTTCGTTAATTTCAAAATAAAGTTTTCCATCAGGTGAAAGATTCTGCAAAGCGAAATCAACAATCGCTGTATAAAAGATCAAAGGGTCATTATCATTCACAAACAAAGCGAGGTGCGGCTCGTAGCCCAGAACATTATTGCTCATCTTTTCTTTTTCTGAAATCCGGATGTAAGGAGGATTGGAAACGATAATATCAAAGTTGTTGAGCTGATGAGTTGATGTGTTATTGACTCCAAGAATGTCTGCCTGCAGAAAATTTATCAGCGTATGATTCAGAATTGAATTTTCTTTTGCAACCAACAAAGCTTCGTCAGAAATATCAATCGCGGAAACAGTGGATTCAGGAAGATTTTTTTTCAAAGCGATGGCAATACATCCACTTCCAGTTCCTATATCCAGTATATTTAATTCCAGCTTCTTATCATCTGTATTCTCAATAATCTCTTCAACTAGTTCTTCTGTCTCAGGTCTTGGAATTAAAACATGCTTGTTGACTCTTATTTTCAATCCATAAAACTCTGTGTGTCCGAGAATATATTGAATAGGTTTGTGATTCTTTAATTGAGAAAGAATGGTTTTAAATCTTTCGGTTTCTTTTGCTCCGAGAGATTGATTTGCCTTTAGCTGAAGATGCCTTCTGGTGAATCCAAGATATTCATTCATTGAAAAGAAAATAAAATTCTCTATTTCTTCTTCTGAATAAAGATTCTTCAGTTCATCTCGGAAGAGTTGTATGGTATCTTTGATTTTCACAGTACGAAAATAGAAACTAAATTGTCATTCCGAACACAAGCATTGCTTGCGACCATAGGTCTGAGGAATCTCCTTCATGAGTTTTCTCCCATCGGTCGAAATGACATTGTGTATATTTGTTTATTATGTCTGTCCATACAAAATATATGAAGCGATGCCTTTTAATGGCAGAGAATGGTTTTGGAAAAGTAGCGCCCAATCCAATGGTGGGCTGTGTGGTTGTACATGATTATAAGGTAATCGGTGAAGGATACCATCAAGGCTTTGGAAGTGCACACGCTGAAGTGAACGCGATAAATTCTGTTAAGAATAAAAGTTTGCTGAAGGATTCTATATTATATGTAAACCTTGAACCCTGTTCTCACTACGGTAAAACGCCACCCTGCGCTGACCTTATAATAAGGTATAAGATAAAGTATGTCGTTATTGGAAGTATGGATCCTAATCCTTTGGTAAGCGGAAAAGGAATCCACAAACTCGCTTCATCTGGCTGCGATGTGAAATTGGGAGTGATGGAAGAAGAATGTAAAGAACTGAACAAAAGGTTTTTTACTTTCTATGCAAAGAAGCATCCTTATACAATCTTGAAATGGGCAGAAACTTCAGATAAATACGTAGGGGTTGTGGGTTACAGACTACAGATTACAGATTCAAAAGCAAATACATTAGTTCACAAGTGGAGAAGCGAGGAGCAGGCGATTATGGTGGGAACAAATACTACACTGACTGATAATCCTAAACTTACTGTACGAAAAACAAAAGGTAAAAATCCTCTTCGGCTTGTAATAGATAGAGATTTAACAATTCCTCCTTCCTTTCATTTGCTCGATGGTTCTGTGCCTACAATTGTTTTTACAGAAAAGAAAAAATCTTCAAAAAAAAACCTTGAGTTCATTTCAATTGATTTTTCCGAAAGGAACCCTTCGGACAAGCAATCTGTTCTGAAGCAAGTTATGAATGAATTATACAAAAGGAATATCCAATCTCTAATCGTAGAAGGAGGAGCAAAGCTTCTGAATTCATTCATTGAACAAAATCTTTGGGATGAGGCAAGAGTAATAACCAGCAAAAGGAAACTAAATGAATTGACAAAAAAGAAGAACGGAATAGAAGCGCCAAAGATTTCAGGAATAACAGGAAGCAAAGAAATTGAAAACGATTCGATAAAAGTATTCAGAAATATTTCTTAATCTTCTCAATAAATTCTGCAGGTGCTCCCATCGGCTTGTTTTTTTCTCTGTCAATAAAAACAAGTGTGACTTCTCCTGTGTTCAGGAGTTCATTCTTTTCATTAAATGTTTCGTAAAAAAAAGTGATTCTTGCTTTCGGCATTTCTTTGATGGAGCATTTGATGGTCAGCAGGTCATCATAAAAAGCAGGCTTGAAATATTTCACCGAGAAAGTATATACAGGAAGCATAATGCCGTTATCCTCCATGTCTTTGTAATTCATTCCGAGTTCGCGCAGGGTTTCCACACGGGCAACTTCAAAGTATTCAGCGTAATTTCCATAGTAAGCATAACCCATCCGGTCGGTTTCTCCATAGCGGACTCGTAATTTTACTTCCGAAGTGAACATGCTTTTATTGTATATTTATTTTCCAAAGTTATTGTTTTCAGATTACACCGATGAAGAATAGATTACACCCGTTGTTTATTTCGTTTCTTGCTTCCTGTTATTTATTGCTTGCTTCCTGCACAACTACGCATTCTGTTGCAAAATGCGAAGACCGGTTCATTTCAATTGACAGCACGTATAAGGATGACAGTTTGATGCTTACCGAAATTGCACCATACAAAATAAAGCTTGACGCAACCATGAATGAAATGCTTGCAATTTCTGAACAAGTTTTATTGAAAGATCAGCCGGAAGGTTTGCTTGGAAACTTTACGGCAGATGTTGTTCTGAGTAAAGCAAAAGAGTATTGCAACGATTCTTGTTCTGTAGATTTATGCGTGCTGAATAATGGCGGTTTACGCAATCCTCTTCCGAAAGGAAATATTACGCGCGGAAATGTTTTTCAACTCATGCCTTTTGAGAATGAAATGATTTTTCTCACGATGAACGGTGGAGATGTGAAAGATCTGTTCGACTTCATTGCGAACAAAGGCGGAATGCCGGTTGCAGGAATGACAATGAAAATAAAAAATAATATGGCAGATGAAGTAATGATTGGAGGAAAGCCATTTGATATAACAAAATCCTATACAGTTGTTACGTCAGATTATCTGGCTGGCGGAGGCGATAACATGACTTTCTTTGAAAAAGCAAGCAGAAAAATTATACTTGGAAAAAAACTTCGTGATGCCATCATTGAATACCTTCAGGATGAAAACAAAAAAAGAAATACAATTAAAGTAAAAAAGGATGGAAGAATTCAATTTGTTCAATAGAAGAGAGTTTCTCAGAAGAACAATTCTCGGAGGAGGAGCCTTAGTTGCTTTCAGCTCTCTTCCTGAAAATCTTTTTGCCGCTTTCAAAGATGATTTAATCAAACTTACGATTCTTCACACCAATGACCAGCACAGCCACATAGACCCTTTTCCTGCCAATGATCCGAAATATCCTAACCTCGGAGGTTTTGCGCGCAGAGCTTCACTCCTCAAAAAAATCAGGAACGAGGAAAAAAATGTTCTCCTCTTTGACGCAGGCGACATCTGGCAGGGCACTCCTTACTTTAATATGTATGGCGGAGAACTTGAATTCAAACTGATGAGCGAAATGAATTACGATGGTGCAACAATCGGCAACCATGATTTGGATAATGGCATAGAAGGACTGGTGAAGCAATTACCTCATGCAAAGTTTCCTTTCATCAACTGCAATTATGATTTTTCGGATACGGAAATGAACGGAAAAACTATTCCGTATAAAATATTTGAGAAGGAAGCTTTAAAGATTGGTGTGTTTGGACTTGGGATTGAACTCAAAGGTTTGGTAGACAAAAAAAACTTCGGCAAAACAATTTATCTTGACCCGATTCAGAAAGCGGCAGAACACGCGCACCTGCTGAAGAAAGAATTGAAGTGCGATTTAGTAATTTGCCTTTCGCATCTCGGAGACGGCTACAAGGATAACAAGGTGAGCGATTCCGTCATCGCGAAGCAGTCAAAGAACATTGATATTTTTATTGGCGGACACACACATCGGTTTTTTGATAAACCCCTTGCTCTCAGAAACAGCGATGGAAATGAAGTTTTACTTGTGCAAGCAGGTTTCGGAGGAATCAAACTCGGTAAGGTGGATTACTATTTTCATAGGGGAAAACAGAAAAAATCAACTTCCGGCTCTACGTTAATAATTTCTCCGAACTGACAATACATTAAATGAAAATTATTTTCAGAAATATTTTTTTTATGTGGTGCTGTCAATTGAAATACTTTTCTACTTTTGAAGCGTGTTCGTTGATACATTAATTTTACTAGAGAAAAATAAAATATAATCTCCAAAAATATTTAACGGGTAAATGAAAAAAGAGTATGACAAAGTTTGGGAAAAGTGTCTTGAAATAATAAAAGACAACGTTAATGCGCAAAGTTTCAAAACGTGGTTTGAGCCGATAAAGCCAATCCGGTTACATGCAAACGCTCTCACTATTCAGGTTCCGAGCCAGTTCTTTTATGAATGGCTTGAAGAACATTATGTGGCATTGCTCAAAAAAGTAATCAGAAAGGAATTAGGAACTGATGGTCGTTTGGAATACAGCATTGTAATGGAGAACATATATGGCGTGAAGCCCTATACGGTTCGTATCCCTGCAACCAACAAGAAGGAAGTAAGAAATCCTTCTATGAACATGCCTCTCGACATGAAAGAGGGTGGAATCAGAAATCCCTTTATCATTCCCGGTTTAAAAAGAGTTACTGTTGAATCCAATCTTAATCCCGATTATTCATTTGAGAATTTTATTGAAGGAGATTGCAATCGCCTTGCCCGCTCTGCCGCTTACGCGGTATCGAACAAGCCGGGTGAAACATCTTTCAATCCACTCCTTGTATATGGTGGTGTTGGTCTGGGGAAAACCCATCTCGCTCACGCCATCGGAATTGAAATCAAGAAAAAGAATCCTGCCAAAACGGTTCTTTATGTTCCTTCTGAAAGATTCACCAACCAGTTTATTGACGCGATTCAGAATAATAACACAAATGACTTTGTGAATTTTTACCAGATGATAGATGTGCTTCTTATTGATGATGTACATTTCTTTTCCGGAAAAGAAAAAACTCAGGATGTGTTTTTCCATGTATTCAATCACCTTCAGCAGAATAAAAAGCAGATTGTGATGACATCAGACCGTGCTCCAGTTGATTTACAGGGAATAGAACAGCGGTTGCTTTCCCGCTTCAAGTGGGGATTAGCCGCTGACCTTCAGCCGCCCGATTTGGAAACAAGAATCGCCATACTTGAAAAGAAAGCATACGCTGACGGAATTGATTTGCCAAGAGATGTGATGGAATATATCGGATACAGCATTACATCAAATATTCGCGAACTTGAAGGAGCATTGATTTCTCTTCTCGCTCAGGCATCGCTTAACAAAAAAACACTCAACATTGACCTTGCGCGCCAAATGATTGACAAGTTTGTGCGCAACACCGCTAAAGAAGTTTCTATTGACTACATACAAAAAGTTGTTTGCGATTATTTTAACATGGGAATTGATTTGTTGAAATCAAAAACACGCAAGCGCGAAGTGGTTCAGGCAAGACAGATTGCGATGTATTTTGCCAAGCAACTTACAAAATCATCACTCGCAACTATCGGAATGCATTGCGGAGGAAAAGATCACGCAACGGTTCTTCACGCCTGCCGCACGGTGAATAACCTGATGGATACCGACAAAAAATTCAGACATTATATTCAGGAACTGGATAAAAAGATAAATCTGTCATAAACAAAGGTAGCGGGGAAAGTATAATAGGAATTAGTTGAAAAACTAATTCCTATTTTTGTTTTAGACCTATTACCGATAACCGATGAACCGAATCTTATTTGTTTGTCTTGGCAACATTTGTCGTTCTCCCATGGCGGAAGGAATTCTTCGCCACAAGGCAGAGCATCAAGGAATCAAACTCAATATTGATTCAGCCGGAACAGGCAACTGGCATGTGGGAGAACATCCTGACAAAAGAGCAACCAAAGCTGCAAAAGACCATGGCTTAGATATTTCCAGTTTGGTAGCGCGACAAATGACCGAAGATGATTTTGAAAAGTTTGACATGATTTATGTTGCCGATACTGAAGTGTATGATGGCGTAGTGAACATTGCCCTGAATCGCGAACATAAACTGAAAGTGGATTATATCATGAACCTCGTTCATCCTGATTTGAACCAGCCAGTGCCTGATCCGTATTTTGGCGGAGCGGAAGGATTTGAAAATGTGTTTAACATGCTGGATAAAGCATGCGATGCGATTATTTCAAAAATCAAAACAAAGTGAAAGGAATTTTATACTTAATTCCAGTTCCAATTGCCGAGGATGATAATCCGGATTTAGTTTATCCTTTACTTAAAAAAACCATCGACTCTCTCGAGGAATTTATTGTTGAAGATTTAAAAACCGCAAGGCGCGCACTGAGAAAGATTGGATTCAAAGGCGAGTTTGATAAATGTATTTTTCATATTTTGAATGAGCATACCGATTTAAAAGGAATTGAAAAATTTCTTTCATCTGCTGAAAAAGGAAAATCAATCGGACTGATGAGCGAAGCAGGGATGCCTTGCATTGCTGACCCTGGAAGTGATATTGTAAGATTGGCTCACCAAAAAAACATAAAAGTTATTCCTCTTTACGGACAATCCTCCATTTTTCTAGCTCTTGCCGCATCTGGATTGAACGGGCAAAACTTTTGCTTTTATGGCTATCTTCCGAAATCTCAGAATGAAAGGAAGAAAAAATTAAAAGAGTTGTGTTCTTCTCCCATTAGGGTTGGAGCATCGTGCACCCACATCTTCATTGAAACTCCCTATAGAAACAACCACCTTCTTGAAGATATTCTTTCTACTTGTTCTCCTGAAACATTGCTTTGCATTGCCGTAAATATAACAGGCAGTTCAGAGAAAATAATTACCAGATCAATTGCTGATTGGAAAAAAAGTGAACTGCCACACCTTGACAAACAGCCGACTGTTTTTTTGCTGGGGAGGTAATCTAACATCCCCGTCCCTTCTCCTTAGGGAGAAGGGAGAGAGGGTTGAGGTAATTGCAACAGAGAAATTGGTAATTACGGATTGATAGAATGGATTTAAAATCCAACCGGCAACATTCATCCTCCTCGTTACATAATTAAATCTCAGGAAAAGAAGAATTGCAGCGATGGTTATTTCTTTTTGCCGTAGGGTGCTTGTGGTTCGGCAGCAATGGAGGTATTGTGATTAATTCCAATTAAATCATTAATGCTGTACACATCATCAATGGCAATGAAAGATAAATTATGTTCATCAATTATTTCGTAATCCTTTTTTTGCTCGGCAGTCAGGTTTTGAATGGCAGGAAATTTATCGAGCGGGACAATGAATGTTCTGTCATTATCTAAATAGATAAACATAATGCTGCTGTTAATAAACTCTATATTTCGGATAGCGGGCATATGCGTGGTAGTTGTCATCATTTTCTTATTGCTTTTACAGGTTTTTGATTATAAAAAAGTTCCAACTGTTCCAACAAAATAGTTTTATGCTCTGTAACTAATTTTTTAATCTCATTTAATTCCACTTCCGAAAAATTTCCCTTTTTATTTTCATCAAGCTCAACTTTTGGTTCAAGCCAGAATTTGCAGGCACGCTTAAACCCTCTATGAGAAAATGTAACATGAACATGCTTTCGTGTTTCGTTAATATCAACTCCATAAATCAGAAAGACATATCGTGCAAGTATTAATAATTTTCCCATCCAAATATACAAAATTATATACGACTTTACTCGCCAAAGATAAAATGTTATTTCAGAACTGCAGCCTCCTCGTCACATAATTAAATCTCAGGAAAAGAAAAATTGCTGCCAGCGTGAGAGCAATGGTGAGCCCGTACCAGATTCCCTGCACTCCAAAACCAAAAGTGAAAGCAAGCAAGTAACAACAGGGCAGCCCGATGAGCCAGTAGCAGATAAACGTGATCCAGGTAGGAAGCGTTATGTCTTTTACTACGCGGAGAACACCCAGCCCGACAATCTGAATGCCGTCAGAAACCTGAAAGAGGGCGGCTATTAATAATAAGGAAGAAACAATTGCCTGCACATCGGGTTCATGGTTGAAAATTGAAGGAAGGAGAAAGCGAAATGCAATAAACAGTATTGCAAAAAATGCCTGAGAGATAATCACCATGGCAAACGCGCTGAATGCCACTTCGCGCAGCGTGGAAATGTTTTTCATGCCGAGCTGATTGCCCACGCGCACGCTTGCTGCTGAACTGATGCCGCTTGCAATCAGATAGGTCATGGCAGCCAGCTGCAAAGCAATCTGATGCGCTGCCTGTTCTTTTTTTCCAATCCACCCGATCATCACCAGTGCAATGGCAAAGGCGCTCACTTCAAAAACCCATTGTAAACCGGAGGTGGCGCCAATGCTGAAAATCTTTTTCATGCGCTGAAGAGAAAGGTCTTTGAAGGCAAATGCTTCGCGGTATTTTCTGAAATGCTTGCTGTAATACAAATACAAAAACATGGCAAGCGCCATGAGCATCCGTGCAAAAAAACTCGCCCAGCACGAACCTTGAACACCCATTGCCGTGAAACCAAATTTTCCGTAGATGAGAATCCAGTTGAACAGAACATTCAGAAGATTGGTGCCGATGGTGATGAACATGGCAAAGCGCGTGAAGGAAAGTCCTTCTGCAAATTGCTTGAACGCTGTGAACACTGCCAGCGGAATCATTCCAAGCATCATCACATTCAGAAACGGAATGGCAAGAGCCACCACATCCTGCGGCTGGTGAAGAACGCGAAGCACTGGAGACATGGCAAGAAGAAAGAGAAACAATATTCCATTAGTGACCACATTTACAATAAGCGCATGACTGAGCAGATGCTTGTTCTCATTAATATTTCCGGAACTGTCTGCCTCAGCCGCCAGAGGCGTTACTCCGTACGAAACACCAAACCCGAAAACAAGGACAAGAAAATAAAATCCATTGGCGAGCGATACGGCTGCCTGCGCAGTGGTTCCGCTATATCCGAAAACATCTTCCTTTATTCCGCCTACCATGGCAATATCCACCACACCCACCATTACATGACCTACATTGCTCAGACACACCGGCCAGGCAAGAAGAATGGTTTTGCGAAAATGAGAACGCCATGCCCCTTCCCTAAAGGGGGAAGCCAAGGAAGAAGTGTTAGTAAAGTTGGTTTGTTTTTTCATAGCTGTTTGGCTCCCTTTAGGGCAGGGGGCATGCTCTAGTAATCAGTGTACTCCTGAAACATCACCTGCAGAAAACTTTTTCCTTCTTTCGTGAGGCGGGATTTTTCTTCAGGAGAAATTGTTTTCTCATAATAATACTGATTCAGCAGATGAGAATAAACAATGTATTGATTGGGGCGGACAAAGCCAAAGCCATCATATGTTTCATAAAAAGCAAACTCAGGAGCTTGCGGATTGAAAAGATTTTTACTCCATTGATATTTTTCAGAAGAAACTCCGAGCTGATTCAAAAGCGTGGATGCCATATCTAACTGAGAGCAGATTTTTTTATAGCGGTAGCCTTTGAATTCGTCTTTGATGACATTTCCCCAGAACATCATGGCAATTTTTCTGTACTCAGGCTGCTGCTGCGCCCAATGCTTTGGCGAGCGGTGGCTGTGGTCAGAAACAAAAATAAAAAGCGTGTTATCAAACCATTTTTCTTTTTGGGCGCTCTGAATGAATTCAAAAAGTTTTTCATCCGCATAGCGTATGGAATTCACATACTCATTTTCATCATCCCCCCATTTCACTTTATCTTTTTCGTCCATCGGCATATCATAAGGAGAATGGCTGCTTGAGGTAAACATGCCGGCAAAAAAAGGTTCTTTTTCATTTTTAAGTTCCTGCAACTGGCGCGCATATAAAAATTCATCATGCACTCCAAGTTTTCCGCGCGGAATATCGCTGACAAAATCTTTTCCTTCAAGTATTCTGTCGAAGTTATTGTAATACATGTATGCTTTTATATTTCCATAACTCAACTGCCCTCCAAATAAATAGGAAGTGCTGTAGCCCATCTGATGAAATTCATTGTTCAGGCAGGGAAGATGATTGTATTTGCCCGGCTGACCGATTATGGAAGTGGCTGCAGGCAACGCGGGAAAGCCACTGAAGATGGCGGTCATTCCCTGATCGGATAGATCTCCACTGGAGTAAATGCTGTCAAACATAATTCCTGTGGTGGCGAGTTCATCAAAATGAGTGGCAGCACTGTCGAATCCGCCCAAAGATTTGAGCATGTCGGCAGACCAGCTTTCAAGAATTACGAGAACAACATTCGGGCGATTTGTTTTGAGAAAACTAATCGTGGTGTCTTTTTCTGTTTTAAAAAGCTCCACTACATTTTTTTTTGCTTCATCGGCAGAAAAATAAACGTACGGATTGCCTTTCATGTTTTTTTTATTCTCCCAAATGCTCTGTCCGAGATTCCACCCAGAATTCACTGATGCAAGATTCAGAATGTTATGCTTGGAAAAATACGCATCGCTTTGCTGAATGGGAATCTGCTGCCAGCCACCACGGATGCCGAGAGTAATGAGAACGGGAGTTATAAGAATGAAAACAGAAGCACTAAAAATGTTCTGAAGCATAGTGAAATCTCTTTTAGAACTAAAATCGCGAAGCGGAGCAATCTTTTTGCAGAGAAACATTCCAAGCCAGGTCAGAATTCCCACAGATAAAAATCCAATAATCAGAAACGTTGTAGAAGTTGAATTAACCACTTCTGACGGATGCTCCAGAAACCGAAGCCCTTTAATATTAAGTTTTGTTCCCCATTCGTCATATGTTTCAAGTTCAGCAATCGTGATGAGAGAAAAGATGGCAAGAATAATAATGACATACCCTTTATGGATATTGAAAATTATTTTTTTAGGAAAGAAACTGTACACGGGTATTATCAAAACAGAAAACGCAAGCAGGTAGGAAGCCATGGAAGTGTCAAGATACAGCGCGTTCCAGTAAGTAGAAATAATTTCTCCAAAACCGATTCCTTTCAGTTCGCCAGCATTATAGAGCAGGAAGATGGTCCGGCAAATGAAAAAGAAAGCCAGCCAGAAAAGATATTGACGCAGAAATGATATGAAAAGATTCTTTAACATCGGATGCAAATGTAATGGTTAGTTAGGAAACAGGATTTTTTTACATTTGCTCCTAAATGATAAATCAAAAAAATCTCCTCATCATCTCAGGAATTTCAGGTGCGCTGTGTGTGGCGCTTGGGGCGATGGGTGCTCATGCATTGAAAGATAAAATTCCGGCAGAAAACCTTCAGACATTTGAAACAGCGGTAAGATATCAGTTCTATCATACGCTTGCTTTGATACTTGTTGCAATTCTTTCAGAAAAATTTCAATCTAAATTTCTCAGCCACACCTCCACTCTGTTTATTGCTGGAATAATTCTTTTTTCTTTTTCGCTTTATTTTCTAGCGCTTCGCCCGCTGATAGGAATCGGCAATGAAGAAATGAAATGGATTGGAGCCATTACTCCCTTTGGAGGACTGAGTTTTATCATGGCATGGTTAATGCTTACTTTTGCTGCGTTGAAACCGAACAATAATTAAAAATAAAAATATGAAAACAATTCTCCACACTCACTTAATTATCATCAGTTCAGTTCTTCTTTCTGTCGATTCATGCCAGAATAAAAAGAGCGCACCAACCGATTCTTCTGCATATACAACTCCGCAGCAGCAGACAACTACCACTTCTGCTCCAACACAAACTATAATTCCTCAACCCATAAACGGACCTGCAAATCCTAAAGAGGAGAACGAGCGTTTCGTAGTTTCTTTTTACAGTATCGGACAAGGAATTGACAGTAAAGTAAATGAGGAGTTTGTAAAGTTTCTTGATACTTATCCTAATCCTAAAAAAATAAACTATTCCCCTTCTCACTGGGGACGCGAAGGAGAAGTAGATTATTGCCTCACGCTGAAAGAGCTAACGCCTGCTGAGCAAACTGAATTTGTAAAAAAAGCAACTGAGCTTCTTGCAAAGTCAAAATTAGTTCACACAAAAGAAAACGCAAAATGTGATCACAGCAACTGGCCTCCTCTTCCCAATACTGCACAAGAAGAAACGTATCCACTCGTTATTTCTTTTTACAGCAAAGGCGGAGGAATTGACAGCAAAGTGAACGGTGAGTTTGAAAAATTCCTGACTTCTTATTCTAAAAAAATAGTTTATGAACCCACCCATTGGGGGCGCGAAGGAGAAGTGGATTATTGTTTAAAACTCTCAGAGTTATCCACAGCTGAACAGACAGATTTCGTAAAAAAAGCAAAAGAAGTGCTCAGCAAATCTGCTCTTGTTCATATCAATGAAAATACTGCCTGTGTTCATAAACATTGAGCCATATCATATTCTTCATTAAGTGATTTTTTTAGATTCGCCTTCTAAAAAAAAATTACCATGAACGCAACAAATAACGGACAGCAATGGCTCCAGTCAATCGGCATTAACAAAGCAAATGCTCACTGGAACTTAACCCCCGCACAACTCACCGAAGAAACACTGCGCCTCAAACAAGGCGTACTCACCGATACCAAAGCCCTCGCGGTTGATACCGGAGAATTCACAGGACGTTCTCCTAAAGATAAATTCACTGTGCTGGACAGCATTTCGAAAGATACCATCTGGTGGGGCGATGTGAATTTTAAATTTGATTCGCAGAAGTTCGATGCGCTTTATAATAAAGTAGTCGGTTATCTTTCAGGAAAAGAAATTTACGTGCGCGATTCCTACGCCTGCGCAGATAAGAATTATCGCTTAGCTGTGCGCGTGGTAACTGAACTTCCCTGGTCAAATTTATTTGCAAATAACCTTTTCTTGCGACCGGCAAAAGATGAATTAACTTCTTTTAATCCAGAATGGACCATTCTTAACGCGCCAAACTTCCGTGCCGATGCTTCTGCTGACGGAACACGCCAGCACAATTTTACTATTCTAAATCTCACAAAAAAAATTATTCTCATAGGTGGAAGCGCTTACACAGGCGAAATAAAAAAAGGCATTTTCACCCTGCTCAATTATATTCTTCCGCATGAAAAAGGAGTACTCTCCATGCATTGTTCCGCAAATGTGGGGGAGAAAGGCGATACCGCTATTTTCTTTGGACTGAGTGGAACAGGAAAAACAACTTTATCTGCTGATCCGAACCGTGGACTAATCGGAGACGATGAGCACGGATGGGCAGAGAAAACAATTTTCAATTTCGAAGGAGGATGTTATGCCAAATGCGTGAACCTCACCGAAGAAAAAGAGCCACAGATCTTCAGGGCAATACACGAAGGAGCGCTTTTAGAAAACACACGTTTCTTTCCCGGAACAAAAAAAGTGAACTACGAAGATATTTCCGTAACTGAAAATACCCGTGTTGCTTACCCCATACATTTCATTGACAACGCGCTGGAACCTTCTGTTGGCGGAATCCCGAAAAATATTTTCTTCCTCACCTGCGATGCGTTTGGAGTGATTCCTCCTATTTCAAAACTCACAACAGGACAGGCAATGTATCATTTCATTTCAGGCTATACGGCAAAAGTGGCCGGAACAGAAATGGGAATCACAGAACCTACTCTGACTTTTTCTGCCTGTTTCGGAAAGGCATTTCTTCCGCTTCACCCTACAAAATATGCAGAGCTTCTCGGAAAAAAACTGAAAGAAAATAAAAACATAAATGTTTGGCTGGTAAATACCGGATGGACTGGCGGTTCTTATGGAATAGGAAACAGAATCAAACTTTCCTACACAAGGGCACTCATTACTGCAGCCCTAAACGGAGAACTTGAAAAGGTGAAGTTTGAAACCCTTCCTGTTTTCAATCTCAGCATGCCAACAGTTTGTCCGAACATTCCTACCGAAATGCTTAACCCAAGAAATACTTGGAAGGATAAAGATGCATACGATGCAAAAGCAAATGAACTTGCAAAATCGTTTGTGAAAAACTTTCAGCAGTATGCAAGTGCGGCAAATGATGAGATTCTTTCTGCGGCTCCGAAGGTTACGGTGAATGCCTAATTGCTCATCTCTGTTTTCAAAAAACTCCGACATTTGCAGTTCCTTGCCCGGGTGGTGGAATTGGCAGACACGTACGTCTCAGAAGCGTATGCCGTAAGGCATGGAGGTTCAAGTCCTCTCCCGGGCACAAATGGCGCATCCCGCAGAATTGCGGGATGGAGTAATCTGCAGAGGTTCAAATTCTCTCTCTCGCACTATAGATTTTTTGTTAAAATTTATTATTCTCTTAAAAGAATTTTTTCTCTACTTTTGCATACAAAGTTGTAAATATAATGCGTAAGATATTATTGTTCATATTATTGTTTTCTATTATTGCTTCAGAAGCAGATGCACAGCACAAGCGCAGACGCAGTACTTTTGGCAGAAAAAAGCCCCCTTACCGTTATGAGTTGATTGGTTCTTTGGGCGCTTCTAATTTTCTCGGTGACTTGGGGGGAGCAAATCAGGTTGGAACAAATGGATTGAAGGATCTTGAGCTTGTTTTAACCCGCCCGGCACTTGGTGCGGGCATCCGATTTAAAGTACAGCAATACTTTTCAGTAAAAGGAAATATTTATTGGGGAATTCTAAGAGGGGATGACAAACTAACCAAAGAATATTTCCGCAACAGAAGAAACATCAACTTCAAGTCAAATATTTTTGAACTTTCCGGACAAGTAGAATTTAATTTTATCAAGGAGCAGAAGGGTCATATTTATAAAATCAAAGGCGTGCGCGGAATGTCACATAAGGACCGGCAGATTTATTTATTCGGAGGCGGAGGTGCCGTTTATTTTAATCCCAAAGGCAGGTATACAAACAAGGCATGGTATGCGTTGCAGCCGCTGAAGACAGAAGGAGTCACTTATTCCAGGTTAACAGGTTTAATTTCTTTAGGCGGGGGAGCCCGTTTTGCGATTAACCGTTACTGGGGAGTTGGCTTTGAACTCGGCATGAGAAAAACTTTTACAGATTATATGGATGATGTCAGTTCTAATTACGCTGACCCTGCCATTTTTAATGGAAATCCGAAGGCAATTTATTTTGCTAACCCCGCAGATCAAAACAGACCGGACGTCTGCTACCCATGCATCGGAGAACAGCGGGGCGACCACACAGATAAGGATGCTTACATGTTTGGTGTATTTACGGTTGGCTACAAGGTGATGTATCGAAAGCGTTCACGCTCAAAGTTCTGATTATTTTTTTTCTTCTTTCACAACTTCTTCAATCATTGTGTGTGATTCATTTTCTCCGATGTATTTATTTATCAGGAAATGCCCCAGATAAATTAATGGCGTGAGCGCAATAGCTATTATCAGTTTTCCGGAATAATTAGTCAGCCCCACATTTACAAAATCAGAAATGGAAATTTTTCCGGGAAGAAGAAACCCTATCCCAAGAACGATAAATGAATCTATCAGTTGCGAAACCACCGTTGACCCCGTTGAACGAAGCCAGAGAAGTTTTCCGCCAGTCCTGTTTCGGAAAAACCAGAAAAGAAAAACATCAATCATCTGCGAAACTAAAAATGCGGTGATGCTTCCTGCAATAATCCACATGGATTGCCCGAACACGTTGGTGAAGGCATCATCCTGCACAGGCGAAAAAGACGCGGCAGGAACTTTCATGCTCCCAAAAAGAAGAAGGAACGCATACCCAATCAGGCAGGCAGTGATGATGGATAATTTTCTCACTCCTGTTTTGCCGAAATATTCATTTATCAAATCGGTGGAAAGAAAAACAATGGGCCAGGGAAGAATGCCAATACTGAATTTAAAACTGAAACCGAAAAGATGTATGTCAATTAGCTTTCCTCCTATCATTTCTGCCACAATGGCGTTGGTGACAAAAAACATGGCAAGAATCACATAAAGCATTTCCTTTTTCGATTTGAAAATCATAGTAGATGTTTTTAATACTTTTGTTTTACTAACTGATGTTACGCACAAGTCATTTTAAAAAAAATATTCAATATTCAATACGCAATGTTCAATGAATTGCACTGTGTTTTTTTATTTGAGAATTGAGAATTGAACATTGAATATTGAACATTTTGCGTAAAGTGAGTTACTAATCCAAAGGTATGTCCATTTTCAATATACGCGTTTATGGTTTGCTGATAAACGACAATAATGAAGTGCTTGTAACGGATGAATTCCGTTTCGGAAAAGAGATGACAAAATTTCCCGGAGGCGGATTACAGTGGGGCGAAGGGACTTTGGACTGCCTAAAAAGAGAATTTAAAGAAGAGCTCGGCTGCGAAATCGAAATATTGAAACATTTTTACACCACAGATTTTTTTCAACTCTCCGCCTTTCATCACGACCAGCAGATAATCAGCATTTATTATTTAGTGAAGACCAAAAACTCAAGCCCCACCCCTGCCCTCCCCATTGGGGAGGGAGATAAGAGACAGCAAGCCTTCCCCGATGGGGAGGATTCCCGCCTGCCGGGCGGGCAGGTAGGAGGGGCTTCTTCCCAATCTTTCCGATGGATTTCAATTGCAGAAATAAATGAAAACGATTTTACTTTCCCTATTGACAAGAAGGTGGCAGGGATGCTTCGTAATCATAAGTTCTGAAACAACTATTGATCCTGAACCGATGAAATTAAAAATGAATGTTCACTCCAATTTGACCGATGGGACTTATTTTGGTGCTTAATCCTGAACCAATATATATATACCAATAAGGAGAGGGATCTGTATTCATATAATCAATTTTGTATGTATTATAATAAATATTGAATTTGGATTCAGCAGAGAGAGAAATTATTTTGCTTAAATAATACCGAACTCCTATAAGAGGACTCATTCCGAATGTGATACGGGTAAATTTGTAATCATCTATAATACCTAAATCTGTAAATTGGTATTTTGAACTAAAGTATTCAAAGAATAAATCTCCACCGGCATACCATTGGGTTTTGCCTGCATCTTTCTTCACTTCCATACCAATCCTTCCGCCAAAGCGGGAAAACCAATATTCTTCCTTGCTTGTAAGTGATGTTGAAGAGTAAGACTTAGTTTTCTTAAGATTACTCCTGTCAGTATTAAAATCCAAACCGGCACGCAATGCAATTTTTCTGAAATGAAATTTATAGGAAAGCCCATACGTAGGAACAGTCATATTATTTGTCATAATAAAAAAGTAATCACTGAAATCGTAATAATCAATATAAAAATAATCCCAGTACAAAAAGGGAAACATGCGGTCTGATAAATTTGTTGCGCCTAAACTCAGTTCATGTCTGAAAAAACTGTTTCCTGATTTGGAAGTATCGCGTGATGTTGAATCAGCAATAACTTCGGTAGTGTTTTTTGCAAACAATCCGGTTGATGCAAAAAGAACTAATAGTAAAGAGAATATTTTTTTCATGTGAATGGATTTGAGAGTTAGTACGTTCTGTTTTGAAAAAAGTTTCATGATTTATTCAAAATCAGGGTAAATGATATATTTCTTTCTTATCTGTTTGAACTTTGTTAGCCCTTCTTCCCATGAATTTCGGATTTCCTCTTCTGTTTTGTCTTCCTTGATTTGCTTTTGAAGCGTTTCGTTTCCCGCAAGGGAATTAAAATAGTTATTGAAGAATTTTTCTTTCAATGGAGAAGTCTTGTAAAGGTTCAGCATCCAGAAAAGATTTATTTTTTCATAATACTTCACATACATTTCTCCGAAAGCAGAAACATCAAATCCCCAGCACAGTTGCCCGTTGTACATAGGGTTTTCGCTGGCTCCATTAACAGGATGAGGAGTAAAGGCATCGTTCCCTGCCTTCAGTTCAGGATAACCAAATTGCTGAAAGGGCTTGTCGGTTCCTCTGCCAACGCTGACAATCGTTCCTTCAAACAAACAAAGAGTAGGATATAAATAAACAGATGACATGTTCGGAAGATTGGGAGATGGCTTGACAGGAAGCTGGTACAAATCGTTGTGCGTATACCCGTCTACTGAAATAACTTCCAGTTTGCACTGCACGCCATTCGCCAGCCATTTCTCTCCGTTAATCATGCGTGCGTATTCTCCAATCGTCATTCCGTAAACGATGGGAACGGGATGCATGCCTGAAAATGATTTGAACTTTGGTTCAAGAACAGGTCCGTCAACAAAATATCCGTTAGGGTTAGGGCGGTCAAGAATGATGAGTTGCTTTTTATTTTCCGCGCATGCCTCCATCACGTAATGAAGCGTGGAGAGATAGGTATAGAATCTTGCGCCCACATCCTGTAAATCAAAGAGCACTACATCCACATCTTTTAGTTCTTCGGGTTTCGGCTTGAAGTTTTTCCCATAGAGAGAAATCACGGGAAGCCCTGTCTTCGCATCCATATTGTTTTTTATTTTTTCTCCCGCTTCGGCATCACCCCTGAATCCGTGCTCGGGCGCGAAAATCTTTTTCACTTTAAATCCTGATCTGACGAGCGTATCAACAAGATGAGTGTTCTTCACCATGGATGCCGGGTGCGCCACCACCGCAATGCGCTTATCCTTGAGCAGCGGGAAATATTTTTCGGTTTGCTGTGCGCCAACTTTCAGGTCAGCAGAAGTTTTGTCCTGAAGTTTGAGAGGAGTGGCAAATTGAGAAAAACAGCAAACAGTAGAAAATAGACAGAAAACAATAGACAACAAACAAATCCTGAAGAAACTGAACATAAGTGAAATTAGTACATTCGTACTGATTAGTATTTAGTAGATGAACACAGAGTTTTTCATATCTAAAAAAATAATATCCAACAACAAAGGTTTTTCAAAACCCATTGTAAATATAGCTATTCTCGGAATTACGCTTGGGCTTGCCATCATGATTCTGACGCTGGCGATTGTTACAGGGTTTCAAAAAGAAATCCGCAATAAAGTAATTGGCTTTGGCTCGCACATTCAAATCACCAACTACGATAACAATGAATCCTATGAAGGAACGCCCATTGACCGACATCCATCCTTTCTTGCCGAACTGGAGAAGAATCCTTCCATCCGCCACATACAAAGTTTTTCTACGAAGGCAGGAATCATAAAAACTAAAGATGAACTGCAAGGCGTGGTGGTGAAAGGCGTGGGCAGCGATTTTGACTGGGAGTTTTTCAAAAAGAACATTGTGGAGGGAGAGCCATTCATGGTTTCAGATTCCGTTAAGTCAGATAAAATTCTTATTTCAAAATTTCACGCGGAGAAACTGAGACTGAAACTGAACGACACCATTATCATTTACTTTATTGAGAACCAGCAGCAGCGGGCAAGAAGATTTGCGGTGTGCGGCATTTATTCAACCGGGCTGGGCGATCTATTTGACCAGGTGTATGTGATTGCCGACATCGCTCACATTCAAAAGCTGAACGGATGGAACAAAGATTCCATAGGAGGATTTGAGGTGCTGCTCAATGATTATGAGAAGTTAGATGAAGTTACTGCCTCCGTGAATGAAATCATCGGTTTTAGTTTTCTGGCTCAGAGCATTAAGGAACTGAACCGCCAGATCTTTTCATGGCTGGATGCACAGGACATCAACGCGGTGGTGGTGATTGCGCTCATGGCGCTGGTGGCAGCCATCAACATGATTTCGGCATTGCTGGTGCTGATACTGGAACGCACCAACATGATTGGCGCGCTCAAAGCGCTTGGAATGAATAATTGGGGCGTGCGAAAAATATTTCTTTACAACGCGGTGTATTTAATTGGGAGAGGATTGCTCTTTGGAAACCTTTTGGGAATCTCTCTTTGCCTTTTGCAGAAACAATTTCACCTGATCGCGCTTGACGAAAGAACGTATTACCTTTCTTCCATTCCCATTAACTTTAACCTGATTCACGTTCTGCTGCTGAACGCGGGCACGTTTGTGGTTTGTTTCATCATGCTGCTCCTCCCCTCTTACATCATCACGTACATCACGCCTGTGAAGGCGATGCGGTTTGCATGAGGATTATTACCGCTGCACCACAATCTTTTTTGCAACCATTCCTTCCGCAGTTTTTAGTTGAAGAAAATAAATTCCGTTCGGCTGAGAACTCAAATCAATTTGCTGATTAGAAAATGTGCGGATGTGCGGATGAATACATTCACCATATATATTGTAAACTTCTATGTTGTTCATCTTCACATCTGCAAACCCGCTCATCTGCACATTAAACAGCCCGCTGGTGGGATTGGGAGAAATAGTTATTTGCAAATCATTCTCTATAGAATTTACACCTGCTCCCGCTACTTTATAGACATTTGAGCGCGATGAAATAAAAGTTTCTGCTATAGGATTTTTTATTGTTGGCGTGCAAGCGATGCTCCACTGCGTTTCTATCCTCCATGAGCCGGTAGTCTGGTAAGTGAGATAAGAAGGATCAATTACCGTTTGCTGTGTGCCCGATACACTGTTAACTGCATGCCAGGCACCAGTGCTGTTGTCATCGCGCATCAGAATATAACTGATAACAGGATTAGAACTTCCTTCTACAGTGTAAAGCTGCAACCATGAAAATGCTCCGCTGTTGTTAAGCATATAGATGGTATTGTGATACGGGCTGAGTGCGGTGCTGAGGATGCCGCAGCTATCACGCATTTTAAGTTTATAGCGATACGTGCCTGCGTTGGGGTCGCCCGTGTTGGGAAAATATTTTGCGCGCACGGTATCAACAAATAAACTCAGCGAATCATACGGCACAGCTCCTAAGCGCTGATAATTGTTGGTGCCGATTTCCCGGTAAATGATAAAGCTGTCGGCAGATGCAAAAGAAGTTTTATCCCATATAATAATATTGTTTTGAGAAAGAGAATCTACCGTTACCATGCAGATGGGCGGAGCGGATGGAGGAGGAAGATCGCTGATAGCGACTGTATTGGTTGCAATTCCTATTGAATCAGAAACAGTAACTGAGTAGGTGCCTACGCAAAGCCCTGTGGCTGTTGAAGTGGTTTGAATGGGCGATGTGCTCCACGAATAAGAATAAGGCGGAGTGCCGCCTGATGCGCTTGCGTTTGCAGTACCATTACATTGATTGCTGCAAATTGGATTACCAGCCCCCGGTGATATATTAATGTCATAGAATTCCCAAAAAACTGTGTCACCCACAAACTGATAGCCTCCTGTTCCGATATATCCTTTGTTGCCAATAGAAAAACCAACCGCAAAGTGTCTTGCTGTTCCGCCAAAGTTTGCTTTCTGAGTCCACAAATTAGTTGCCTGATTCCACTCCCAGAAGTCTTTTGTAACACTATAAGAATTATCCTGCCCAGTTCCTATGTATCCTTTAGTTCCGATAGAAAATCCAACCGCATTGTTTCTTGCTCCCCCGCCAAAGTTTGCTTTCTGTGTCCATGTATTGCCTGCCTGATCCCATTCCCAGAAATCATTCTTCATCGTATCCAAACCAATATATCCTTTTGTGCCAATAGAAAAACCAACAGCTACATATCTTGCCCCTCCGCTAAAGTTTGCTTTCTGAGTCCATACATTCGTTGCCTGATCCCATTCCCAGAAATCATCACGGATCGGACCAAAATAAGAGTCTTCTCCCGTGCCAATATATCCTTTTGTTCCAATTGAAAATCCAACAGCCCCATATCTTGCTGTTCCGCCAAAGTTTGCTTTCTGTGTCCATACATTCGTTGCCTGATCCCATTCCCAGAAATCTTGTTTGCTACCAGTAATTCCATCACTTCCAGTACCTATGTATCCTTTAGTGCCTATTGAAAAACCCACAGCATATTCTCTTGGTGTGCCGCCAAAGTTGGCTTTTTGCGTCCAGACATTTGTTGCCTGATCCCATTCCCAGAAATCCTGATAGAGAGTCGAGCCATCCCTTCCAGATCCAATATATCCTTTTGTACCAATGGAAAAGCCGACAGCAGCAATTCTTGCCCCACCACCAAAGTTTGCTTTCTGCGTCCACATGCCCTGAGCGGAGCAGGAAGCCACTAAGCCCCCCTTAATCCCCCCATAAGGGTGAAAAATGAAACATAGTACGGTGAGGAGAATGATTCCTCCCCTAACGGGAGAGGTCAGGCTGACGATTCTATCAGCCCTGACCGAAGCGTCAGGGAGGGGGCTTAAAGTTTTGGTTTTCATGTAAAGTGGTTTTATGTTATAGATGCAATAATCCTCCAATCAGTTGCTTCTGCAAATAACTTTTCCAAAGGAACAAAACTTAACGGGTATTGGCAATGATAAAAAACAGTAAACAGTTGAAGTGTCTTTTGTGCGGAAAATTTTGTTTTTTGGCATGGAAAAAAAGATTAAAGCAGGACTTACGCAGTTTGGACTAAAGTCCTTTTGTTGTTCCATTATTTGCCACGACCTTAAGGTCGTGGCTATTGAAACAGCCGAAAAATCGGCTTTAGCCAAAAGAGTGCGTAAGTCCTATAAAGGTTAAGGTTAAGGTTTAAGGTTTAGGATTATGCGTTTTTGATTTAAAATTGATGTTTTATTGATTTAGTGACGGGACTAAATGTTTTAGTGACGAGGCGCAGTGATTCAGCCAAAGGACTAAATGATTCAGTGACGGGACTGAATGATTCAGTGACGGGACTAAATATTTAGTGACGGGACTAAATTGTTTAGTGACGGGACTAAATTGTTTAATGACAGAACTAAATGCCTTTGTGACGAAGCGGAATTGTTCAGTGACGAAGCGGAACGGCTCGCTCTTACGGGATTTGATTTGTCACCAGTGGCAAGTTATTTGTCACCTATGGGAAATTGTTTGTCACCTGTGGGAAATTATTTGCCACCATAGAGATAAGAAATTTCATTGGTACAAGCGCCAGCATGCTTTCAACTTTCTACTCTTCGCTTGGTTTTTATGCCCTCACCACCTGTAACAAACCCTCAAGCCAAGCGCGTTCTGCAATGTTGATTTGGGATTTTCGCCTATGTTAATTTTTTCATAAGAAGGACGCAGAGCAATTGCAGAATCCATAATAATTTGTAACTTTACATTATGAAAACACTAAAGCTCAATCTGCCTGATAATATTGATGAAAACGAAGCAGCGCAGATGCTTGCCGCAAAACTCTATGAGCAGGGAAAACTTTCTTTGGGACAGGCGGCTGAACTGGTGGGGCTCACCAAGCGTGTTTTTTCTGAACTGCTCGGCAAATACGGTGTCTCTCTTTTCAACTACCCCGCCTCTGATATTTCCAGAGATGTGAAGAATGCCTAAAACAATTATTTCTGACACCAGCTGCTTTATTGTTTTAGCAAGCATTGGCGAACTGGACCTTTTAAGAAAAACATACGGGCAAATTCTCACCACGCTTGAAGTGGCATCTGAATTCGGTCAGCCCCTGCCTGACTGGATTGAAATAAAATCTCCGGTTGATAAATCGCGACAGCAAAATCTGGAAATACAATTAGACAAAGGCGAAGCCAGCGCCATAGCTCTCGCCATTGAAACCCCCGGCAGCACTTTGATACTTGACGATTATAAGGCAAGGAGCATTGCTGAAAAACTGGGGCTGGAAATCACAGGCACGATAGGTGTAATTGTAAAAGCAAAACTAAAAGGGATTATTCCGTCCATCAAACCCATTCTTTCAAAAATCAGGAATACAAACTTCCGCCTTGCAGTTGAAATTGAAAAACTGGCGCTGAAAGAAGCAGGAGAATAATTACCACCTGTAACAAGCCCTCAAGCCAAGCGCGTTCTGCAATGTTGATTTGGGATTTTCGCCTATGTTAATTTTTTCATAAGAGGGAGCATACAGCGCCTGCAAAATCCATTTGGCATTTGCCCTGAATTCAAATCCTAACCCGGCAAAAGCGCCCAAGCCGGCTCCGTTAAGATACCTTGCGCGGTAAGTGGCATAGTAGGGCTGGCTGTAATAGGCAGTCAAATCTATCTGAAGATTATTTATGGCAATCTGATTGCGGGCGTATTTGGCAATGTTAAGCGATGGACCCGCTTCAACAAAAAAATTAAACACATCGTTATCGCCCAGAATTTTCCGGTAGCCCAACTGAAACATATAACGCTGTTCAGCGCCTGTGATGGAAAATGTTTTTATGTTCTGGTAACCCGGCTGCTGCGGACCGATAAGAGGATCGGTGATTACGATGGTGAAATTTCCGTTGAGCGTGAGTTTTGAACTGGTGGCGTTGAGCAGGAGCGCATCTTTTTTTGTGAAGCCGTAAAAAAAATTCATTCCCACCATCACGGCAGGATTGTATTTGAGGTTGGAGGGCATATCGGTGGCATCAAAAGCCCAGTCGTTATGACTTACGTTGAGCGCCTGCATCACCACATCGGTTTGCCCGTTGCCGCCACCGTAATCAATCACAATTCTGCGGTACATAAAACTGTTGGGGAAATCATTTTTCTTTCCATCCACATCATAACCATAGCCGTCATAAAGCGCTGTGGTGTATTTGTTGGCGAAGAAAGAGCCGAGATAAACCCCGGCATGAAAACCTTTTCCGCTTTTTTTATTTACTGCGGGTTCGTCTTCTTCCTGCGAGTGCCCTATTATTCCGATAAAGAAAAAGAGCGCCAGCGAGAGTATGTTAAAAAAAACACGCAACTGCATTATCGGCTAATGACAATTTTTTTGACAACCGTATTCTGCTCAGAAATAACTTTGAGGAAATAAACACCTTCCGGCTGGGAGGACAAATCAATTTGAAAATTTGAAGATGAGTTGATTTGAAAATTAACAGCCGAATAAATTTTTTCTCCATACACATTATAAATTTCAATGCCTTTCATTTTCAAATTTTCAAATTGGCTAATTATCACATTTGCCTTTCCGCTTGATGGGTTTGGATAAACAGAGATTTGGGAAGTGAGATTGGAGATTGGAGCAACTCCCACCGGAGTTCCCGACAGGTTGATGTTATCAATGTAAAGCTGGTTGCCGTAACCGCTTATCGCCAGAAAGCGCACACGCATAGCGGGTTTTCCTGCCATGGTATCAAGATTCACCGTATCGGTTCTCCACTGAGTGGGTAAGGGAACGAATACGCTGGTGGTGGGAGGCGCTGTTGCCAGCGTTGTTGTTCCTTTCTTATAAACGATGTTTGAGGATGCGAGGCAATCGTCAAATAAATCTACCGCAAGCGTATCGTTATACGATGGGCTGTAAGTGGCATAAGCTACATCAAAATATAAACGGATGGGCGGATTAATGTTCTGAAAATCGAGGAATGAAGAAATGAGCATATCCGTTCCTGAAGAGATGCTGTAAAAATTCGATATCATGGATTCAGCAGAATTACCAAAACCGCCAGCAGCCGTTGAACGCGACAAAAGCGAGCTTGAGTTTTCAATCGTCCAGTTTGTTGGAGGAAAAGCTGCGGATACAAATCCTTCCTGCACAGGCGCCTGCAACGCCACAGGGTTTGCGAGAATAGTGAACGTTCGCACGATGGTATCGTTCAGATTATTCTGGTCAGTGGTAGCATTCGGATTGGTAGTATACGCAGTGAGCGTATGCGTTCCGCTAAGGAGCACATAAACAGGCAGTGTGATGCTTGCAGTTGCCAATGAAGCAAGCGAGCCCGACCAGCTATAGGTTTGCAGGGGCTGCGCATCCATTTTATATTTCAAATCAACCGATGTAAGGGTGTTGACTCCTGCATTGCGAATGGTTACCACAGGCGCTATGGATGTATCGCAGGTTTGTGTGGGAGGATACGCCATGGTCATGGCGCTTGCATCCACATTTTGCAGCGTTGAAATCTGCAAATCGCTTTCCCATATTCCGCGCCCGAAAGTTGCCGCACGCAATTTGCTTGACGGATAATACACTTCGAGTTCGTCAATAATCACGTTGGGCAAACCGGTATTGTAAGAAAACCAGTTGTTGAGCGTTGCATCGGTATAAAAAACTCCCAGGTCGGTTCCGATGTAAACAATGTCGTTGCTTCCGTTCTGATACTCCACGCAGTTAACCGGAATGTTTGGCAGCGTGCCTGAAATATTTGACCATGAGGCACCGCCATTACCGGTGTAGTAAACTTTATTGCCGGCAGAGAATCCTGAAAGCGTAACCCATACCGCATCGGGGTTTGAACCATTTATCGCAATCCCGGAAATAGCCGCGCTTCCTACAGGAAGAGTTCCGGTAATGCTGTTCCAGATTGTTCCACCGTTGGTGGTGCGGTAAATATTTCCGAAGGTTGCGGCATACACGTAATTTCCATTGGATGGAGAAACTTCAAGCGAGTACATGCAGCTTCCGTCAAAAGCTCCCGGAAGAGTATTCCATGTAACTCCGTTATCGAGTGATTTGGATATGGAAGACCCGCCCACATACATGGTGTTATGATTGGATAGATCCATGGCAATAGGGGAAGTCCAGTCGCAGCCGCTCGCACCCATACCGGAAAATGAAAGTCCTCCGTCAGTTGAACGCTGAAAATTTCCTCCCTGTGATGAAACAAAAACAATATTATCATTTGTAAAATCAACAAGGCAGTCTTCGCCATCGGCTCCATAAACCCGTGTGGCGGTATTGAGTCCGGTAATTTTATCCGTTCCGTTATCCTGCGCCCCTGCAAACATTAAGGTGGGAGTAAGAAATGAGTTGGTAAATCTGTAATACTGTTTGATGTCAATGCCATTGCTGAGGTCAGTCCAGGTGGAACACTGGTCAAGGGTTTGAAAAATTCCTCCATCGTTGCAGGCAAGAATCTTTGTGCTGCTTCCGGGCACGAATGAAAGCGCGTGATGGTCGGCATGCACATAATCGGGTGCAGGAAAACTGTTCCAGTCGGAAACGGTTGTCCATGTGGTTCCTCCATTAGTGGAAAGAGCCACTAACAAACCTCCGGCCACCAGCACATTTTGATTCACGGGAGAAACATCTATAACCATATCGTAATACCCGTAGGGAGTGCAGTAGGATGTGGGATCGGTGCGATTGGTGAATGAGACACCAGAATTGCTTGAATAGGACAAGCCGGCAGATGACCAAACATACACCGCATTCGGAACTGCTCTTGTTACAGCAATTGAATTTCTTCCGTTGGAAGTGAGTCCCATGGATGTCCATGATGTGCCGCCATTGGTGGAACGATATACGAGAGCGCTGTCGCCTGCATAAAGAATCTGGTTGTTGGTAGGATGCATTTCAATGTCATAAAATTTTCCTGCCTTCACGTTGACCCATGATGTGCCGCTGTTAGTGGTTTTGAAAATTCCGGTATTGGTTGCGGCATATAAAATAGTTGTGTTGAGCGAATCAAGAATCAGCCGCTGAATGAGGGCTCCGTTTGAAATAGTATAATTCATTCCGGTGCTGTTCCATGTTGCGCCACCATCGGTAGATTTCAAAACGCCCGCGCTGTAATGCCCCCAAACTTCATACTGATAATACACTCCGTATTTATCTCCTGTGGCGAGATACATTATTTGCGGATTGGAAGGGTCAATGGCAATATCAGAGATGCTGATGGAAGGAAGCAAATCAGTATTGGATGTTGCCCAGGTCACTCCGCCATCGGTTGATTTCCATAATCCACCGCAAGCGGCTCCAATCCAAATGATGTTTGAATTGTTCGGGTCAAATGCAATGCAGTTAATTCTTCCCGAACCGCCACCGCTTCCCGGAATCACATGCGGACCCAGAAATGACCAGTTTGCCGCAGCGGTATTAATTCCTTTTCTATATCCGTCTGAGTTTTTGAATTTCAAATGTTCGTTGAAAAGAATTTCAGGGCTTGGAAAATTTCCGCTGGGGAAAGTTCGCTGCTTCATAAATGCTTCCCACCGCTTGAATTGCTCATAACCGCCTTCCGAAGCGTTTTCTCCTTCGGTTTCTCCGCGCTGTTTGTCTTTCCAGTATTCATTGAATGCTTTTTCCACATCCCAGAAAGTAACTTTCTTTTCCGCAGGACGATTCTGAAGAATGGGTTGATTGAGGTACTGCTGTGCATTTGCAAAAAAGCAAAATGAAACCAGCATAAATGCGGAGGTAAAAAATTTATTCATGCAAATTTGTTTGGTTTAACCCGTTGGACATTCGTCCAACGGGTTGAATATGTTCGACAAATGTAGGAAAAAAGAAACGGAAAGCAAAAAAAGAAAAGAAAAGAAGTATGTAGCCGTGATTGCTGTAGAAAAACAACTACTCTTTCACGCGCACAAAGATATCAATCATTTCCTTTTCATTTTTGGCAAGTTTTGTTTTAAACTGGTGCTGTGTTACAAAATTAGAACCGAATTCAGGAATATTATTCACAAAATAATCCGCTACCGGCAAGGTAACTTTTTGATATTTTGCTTTTTGCATAAATTCATTAAAATATTTCGGATCAGTTCCCCATGATTTTCTGTATAGAATAATATCGGGAATATATTTTAAATCGTCCTCAATATTATTATACACATAACCAATAGTTACTTTGCTATGAAGATAATACATATAGGAAAATTCTTCATAATTGGTTGCAATAATAAGGCTATCTGTATTCTTAAAGTTCTGCTGAATGTAAGGAATGATATAATCCAGATCACCTTTGTATTGATGAGTCATCTCATAAATATGCCCTTTTATATATTCAATTTTATTTTTTGCGTTCAAAGAAAAAGAAATAAGTAATAATGCCGCACAGGAAAATTTCGCTATAGGAATAGATTTTTTTTGCAAAGAACTTATTTGATAAAAAACAATAAAAATATCAGTAATCATTATTAAAACCATTACAGGCTGCATGACAATGTAATGGCGTACGAAAAGCCATGGAGTACGGGCAATAATCAGAGCGTAAATAATAAAAAATGATGTAGCAAAAAGAGAAAGCTTTTGAAACAACTCAATCGGGTCAGTTTTTTTATTCTTATTGCTTTTTGAACCAGATGGTAAATACCATCTAAGAAACAGCCAGATAGCTTTCACAATAATAAAAGTATATGCAAACTCAAGGTTGGTGAGATAATTATAAATCATTTGGATATTTGTTTTATAACTATCAAAAGTAAATTTCACAAACTCAGACATGGCTGCAGAAGTTTTTGACATTTCAAAGAAAATCACGAAAGGATAAATCAGTACAACAGAAACAAAAAGAGGAACTGATTCCCGGAGAACAGAAATAAAATCCTGCTTGAAGTTCTTTGAATTTTTGAAAAAAGAAAAAAGAAAAATAATTCCCCTGTTAAACGTCAGCGTTGCTGCAAGTATTGCAAAGGCAATGAAGTTCACATGAAAAGTAAAGAAGAGGAGAAGCGTCATTCCAATCCAGTACTTGAGGTTATTCATCTTCCGAAAGAAAAAATAATTAGAATAGATGTAAAAAAAACAAGCACTCAGGAAAATCACAAGGGAGAAATATCTTGCTTCGCGCATGTGAAGGATAAGCGCAATTGAAAACAGCTCTACAAAAACAAACAGCGCAGCAAAAATCTTAAAATGCTCTTTGCTTGAAAAGAGTTTCCGGGCAGAGAAAACAAAAATCAATAATCCGAACAGCCCCATGACAGTGAACGGAAGCCGAAGCATAGCGGTTTTCGTATAAATATCGTTTGTAAACTTCGCCAGAAAAACTCCAATCGCACACCAGTAATAATTTCCCCAGGTGATAATGATGTTAGCATCGTATTTTTCTTTGTAGCCAACATTAATACCTGGCGCAAGCGATGAGATAACTGTATTTTTTCCGTCATGCACTTTCGGGTAACCGTATTCAAGAATGCGTTGACCCGCCATTATGCCTTCCGATTCATCGTTCCAGACAAGAGGATAGGAAATATTTTTAAACAGACTGAAACAGAAAAGAATTATCAGCGCACCTAAAATAAAATTAAGCGCGGGGGAAGCAGAAGAAGTTTTGTGCAGTTCAGGAGAGTTTTCCTTCGCTTTCATTTTTTAATTCCGGGTTATCCTTTCTGTTAGAAATAAATTTTGCCGGCACACCGCCATATACAGAATAAGGAGGAACATCTTTCGTAACCACCGAACCTGCTGCAATGATACATCCTTTATGAATGGTCACTCCCATGTTGATTACCACATTGGCACCTATCCAAACATCGTCTTCAATCACAATCTCACCAAGCGTTACCGGCTGCTGAAACATCGGAATATCTGTTCGGGAATTCCCGTGACCAGCCGTTGCAAAAACCACATTCGGTCCTATCAATATATTATTTCCCATTTTGATTCCTCCTCTGCCCTCAAGATATGTTCCCACATTAATCGCCACTCTGTCTCCCACAGAAATTTTATGAGAAAAAATAATATAGACATTCGGATAGATGATGAGTTTTTTTCCGGAAGCAGAAAAAAGCATCTTGTAAAACAATCCGCGGAAAAACAATCCGCCAACACCTGGCATCAGTCTCAAAAAACCTCCTATGTATAATTCAAAAAAATGTACGAAGATGCTTTTCATTCCGTTCCTCCTTATAAATGCAAAAAGTTCCTTGAACATTATTTTTTATTCTTTTGATTAAAGTATTCAGCATATTTCATCGGCTTCCAACCATCAATAACGGAATATATTTTTTCGGATTGATTCCAGAATTCATTATTTACAAGCAAACATGCTTGCCAGAAGCGATCATACAATTTATGCGGCATAATGTATTCAATTACATTTTTATTTCGGGCAAAGAAACGGCAGATGCTCCAGAAAAAATTCGGTAAACGAAATTCTTTGTAATCAATACACAAAACACTATGCACTATTTTGCTCATTTCTTGCAAAGTTATTGCTTCTATGGAAGGAATGTATACTTCGCAGGAGGAAGGTGTCGGCTGCTTTTCAGATACACCATAAATAAATGCAGCCATGTCATTTACATGAATGATACTGATTTTACCAGGCCAATTTACCCTCATAAGCAAAGATTTTTTTTTAACCAACTGTTCCACACTATCAAACAATCCGTTCTTTCTTGCACCAACACCATAAACTCCGGTTACACGGATAATGGATAATGAAAATTTGTTTTCAGAAGCAGACTTCCTGAGAAAATTTTCCGCTATCAGTTTTTTTCTACCATAAAGATTTGCCGGATGAACAGGCGTTTCCATTGACTCTGTAACAGGAGCAGAAAAATCTTTTCGCATGTCATTTACACAAATCGTGCTCGTATAAATAAAATTCATAGCGGGTTTTATAGGCTGAATCGCATCAATCAGATTTTTAGTGCCCACATCATTTACCCTGTGATCTCTTGACGCAGTGATGGTGACGGATGCCAGATGAAATATCGTGTCGGGCGATTTCGGTATTTTTTCCATTCCTCTTCCAGACACCAGATCAATCGGCAAATAAGTAATTCCTAAATCATCTAGATTTTTTCTACCTGCGCGCTCAAGTTCACTGTCACAAATATCATATACAAGACATAGAATATTTTTCTTATTTGTTTTTTCTGACAGTTGCCGAATAAATTCCCTTCCGATAAATCCGGTTGCGCCTGTTACGAGTATCATATATCGAAAGTAAAAACTATTTTTTAGCTACAACAACTGCCTGCGTGAAAATATCTCTTATTCCAAAATAATATTCAAGCATTTTAAAACCAGCGCTTTCAAAAGTTTGTATTGCATGCTTGCGCGATCTCACACGTGTAATTTCGTCAGGATGGAGTTTAATATTCATTCTGAAAATCTTATTCAGAATAAAATGCGCACTGTCCAGTATAAATACGGTAAAGCCAAATGTGGGAGGCCATAGAATAATTATTTTACCTCCGGGTTTTATCACGCGCTTGCATTCTATTAAAATCTGTTTTATCTCTTCTTGCGTAAAATGCTCAAGCACACCTAAATTATACAAGCCGTCAAAAGAATCATTTTCAAATGGCAAAGAGAAAATATTGCCCTGCACTGTTTTACAATCAGTTCCATGAATGCTCTTATAAATTTTCAACGCGTTTGCGGAAATATCCAAAGCAGTAATGTTAATATACCCGGCAATATCAGCATCCACCTGCCCGCTTCCGCAGCCAGCATGCAGAACATTAATTCCTTTTGAAAAATATTTTTTAATAAAATGATTTAAAATATTTTTGACAATGAGTCTGCGGTATATTCCAGCAAGAAAATCATAAACAGCATTTCCCGGCTTGTCTTTATCCGCCCAGTAAATATCCCAGTCTTGCTCTATTTCTTTTTCTTTTCCTGCGTGTGTTGTCATGGAGTGTATAGAGATTTTTTATCAAATGATTTTCTAAAAAATAACTGCGAAAGAAACACAAAACTCTTCCAAACATCCTTATAGTTCATTTTGGATGTTCCGTATGTTCTCGCAGGAAGTTCGATAGGAATTTCAGCTACCTTTTTCCTGTTAAAATGCAATATGAAAAGACTTTCAAAAAAGAAAGAATAACCGTTTGACTGAATAAGAGAAAAAAGTTTTCTGTCGATTCTTTTTAAGCAATACAATCGGAAAGCACCGCTTGCATCATAGGGCATGTCCAATAAATTAACAGTCAGGAAATGACCTAGATTGGTAAGAAATTTTCTAAAAACATTCCATGTTGCCAGACTGTGTTTCTTCATATATCTTGAACCTACGACAATATCCGCACTATCGCTATGCCTGATAAAATTAATAATATAAGATGGCGAATGGGTAAAGTCACAATCCATCGTAATTAATATTTCATAATTTTTATCATACGCCAATTTTATCCCTTCCTGATGCGCGCTTCCGATTCCAAATTTTCCTGCACGGTGAATTACAAATGTATCTTTGTTTTTTTCAACCAACTCATCAATCAGCTTTCCGGTTCCATCCGGGGAATTATCATCCAAAAATAAAATATCTGCACCAAGATTAAAAGATTTTATCTCGCGAAAAATCCGTTCAACGTTTTCCACTTCGTTATAAGTGGGAATAAATATGAGTGTATTACTTTGAGCCATGCTTTTTTAATTCTTCGTCAACCAGAATTTTTGTGAGTTCATTAAAATCAATACTTGGAGACCATCCTGTCGCTTTTCTTATTTTTTGGTTGTTTCCAAAAAGATTTAGTTTTTGCTTCTTTGTAATAAGTGAGGGGTTTACTTTTACAAATTTAGTCCAATCAAGTCCTAAATAAACAAATACCACCGTAACAAAATCATTTATTGTATGAATGGTTCCGCTTGAAATAACAAAGTCATCGGCACAGGATAACTGCATCATCGAGTGAACAGCCCGCATGTAATCAGGTGCATATCCCCAGTCAATCTGAGATTCAAGATTTCCAAGGATAAGTTCGTTTTTCTTCCCGTACTTTATTGACACAGCAGTTTCAACAATTTTTTTTGAAACATATTTTGATTCGCGCAAGGATGATTCATGATTATAAAATATCCCGACACTTGCGAATATCTCATGATTTTCCCTGTAAAAATGACAGGCTCTTATCCCAGCAGTTTTTGTTATGCCATAAATACAATCGGGTTGAAATGGGGTTCGTTCATCCTGAGGAGATAGAACCGGGCTTCCAAAAACATGTGATGAACCGGCATAAAATATTCTACTATGCTTGGAATGCTTTCTGATGCCTTCCAGAAAATTTATCAGTGCCTTTACATTCAAATTCAAACTCATCTGAAAAAGCTCACCGTCTTCTACCGGCTTCTCTGAAGAAGACTGATGAACTGCAGCCAGAAAGTAAATTTCATCCGGTTGAGTTTTCTGAAGAAGATTCTCCACATGAGGCATTTGCAGCACATCCACATGCTTGATTCCAAATTTATTTTCTGATACCTCTTTGATATCAATACCTACTACCTCATACTTTTTTTCACGAAGCAGAGAAGAAAGATAGGTGCCATCCTGGCCAGTATGTCCGACAACAATGGCTTTCTTCATTTATCAACAATTTCAATTTTTGGAAGCGGGAAAATAAACTTCCCTCCCGATTTTAAAAATTCATTTTCTTTTTCAAGGATTCCTTTTCTGAAATGCCAAGGAAGAACCAGAAAATAATCCGGTTTCATCTGCCATGCTTCTTTTTCAGAGATAATCGGAATAAGTGTAAACGGTGCATAAGAGCCGAATTTATCCTCGTTCACTTCCGCAATAAAAGGAACATCATTTAGAGTAAGCCCGCAATATTGTAAAATCACATTTCCTTTTGTAGATGCTCCGTAACCAAATATTTTTTTTCCTTCCATTTGAATTCTGCGAATCAAAGCAATTAGTTCCTGCCTATGCTGTTCAATATTTTGTTTGAAAATTTCATAAGGGTTTAATGTATCAAGCATTAATTCATTTTCTGCCGATTCATATTTCGCTACGCTTTGCTTGGGATTATGCGAAGAATTATTTTTTGCGGCAGTGATTCTGAAACTTCCGCCATTCACATCGTTAAGCACCACATCAATTATCTTAAAACCAACTTTGTCCAGCATGTATTTTATTTGCCTCAACGAATAATATTCAACATGTTCATGACAAATAGTATCATATGAATTTGTTTCAAGCATGGCGGGCAAATAACTTTGTTCAAAAACCCAGATACCGTCATCCGCAAGTGTATCGCGGATCTGTTTCACGAAAGAAATGGGATCTTCCAAATCATAAAACATGGCTATGGAAGTTATAACTTTTGCTTTTTTTCCAGGAAATTTATTATTAATATTATCAAAAGAAAAAAAGTCGGGAATCAAATCAATATGAGAAGGATAATATTTTTGAAACTTTGTTCCTGTTGGATCAATGCCTGCCAGCAGTAATCCTTTATCGTTTGGATATTGCTGCAACAATGTACTATCATTGCTTCCAATGTCAACTATTAAATCATTTTTTCTCAAATCAACTGTAGAAATAATCTCATTAACAATAGATGTCAAATGTTTTACCATAGATTGATTCAATCCCGAACGATAGCCGTAATTCATTCCATACATCTCGCTGCTGCTATAGGAATGGCGAAGCTGCACCAAATGGCAAACATCATCATTTGCATTTTCAGGATGGCACTTCACTAATTCCAAAGGACCAGAAGTAATTTTATCAGACTTGCTTTTAGGAAATACACCTGTTAGTGCTTGCACCCCAAGATTTATAAGCGGAACCAAATTTTTGTTTCCGCAGATTCTGCATTTTATAATTTCTTTATACATTTTTAATCGCAAAAAGCGAATCCGAAAGTACTTTAAATTCCAATATCTTAATATATTTTCACATTGGCAATAGATTTTATACATTTGCTCTCACACATAGTAACATGTTTTTGCGAATTATTTTTTTCATGGTGTCAGTGTTAGGAGAATGCTATTGTGTATTTTCTCAGGGAATCTGGACTCAAAAAGCAAACTTTGGCGGTGCACCAAGATATGCCGCTGCAGGATTTTCAATCGGCACAAAAGGTTATATAGGAACAGGGGCTGCTCATTGGCTGGGTCCGTTCTATAATGATTTCTGGGAATGGGATCAGGCAACGAATGTATGGACTCAGAAAGCAAACTATGGTGGAATTGCAAAGGGAGCTGCCATCGGATTTTCCATAGGCAATAAAGGATACATTGGTACCGGTTCAACACAATTAAATCCATCCTGCGCATGTTATGTTGATTTTTGGGAATATGATCCTTCCACAAACGTATGGACTCAGAAAGCAAATTTTACCGGAACAGCCAGATCGTTTGCTATTGGTTTTTCTATCGGAACAAAAGGATATGTTGGTACGGGATTCGATGGCGGAAATACAAATGATTTCTGGGAATGGGATCAGGCAACGAATACATGGACACAAAAATCCAACTTTGCAGGTGCTATACGATGTGTTGCATTTGGATATTCAATTGGAACCAAAGGATATATTGGCACTGGGTGGAACAGTGGACAACACTATAATGATTTTTGGGAATGGGATCAGGCAACTAATACCTGGACGCAAAAAGCAAATTTTACAAGTACGCTACGAGCAGAATGTGTAGGATTTTCCATAGGAAATTATTTATATGTAGGAACAGGAACTATCAATGTGGGAACAGGTCCATGCCTGACTGATTTTTGGCAATACGATCCATCTACAAATATTTGGACGCAGATGACAAGTTTTCCTGGAGGAGCACGAGAAGTTTCAGTAGGTTTTTCAATCGGTTGCTATGGTTACATTGGTACTGGCTGGACAAATGATATTCCCGCTACGATAAAAAATGATTTCTGGGAATTTATTCCTCCAAGCGGTGGCATTCCGGTTATTATAATCAACAGTACAAATGTGTCTATTTGTAACGGACAGTCAGTAACTCTCACCGCAAGCGGAGGAACAAATTATTCATGGAGCAATGGTTCTACCACCAATCCAATTGTTATTACTCCAACTACTTCTTCTACCTATTCAGTAATTGCAAGTAATTCATGCGGGAGCGATACTGCTTCTATCCTCATTACAATTACTCAGCAACCAATCGCAACTGTTTCAGGTAATGCAACTATTTGCATGGGACAAAATTCGACTTTACTGGCAAGTGGCGGAACTAATTATTCTTGGACCACCGGTTCTACCTCAAGCGCAATAACGGTTTCTCCTACTACAACAACTTCCTACACTGTGATTGAAACAAATGCATGTGGAACTGATACTGCAAAAATTACCGTATTGGTTAATCCATCTCCTTTAGTTTTCATATCAGGCAACACTTCTATTTGTTCTGACGATTCAACAACACTTACAGTTTCTGGCGGAACAACTTATCTATGGAGCAATGGAAGCACTGCCACGTCAGTTGTTTTAAATCCTTCGTCAACTTCTTCTTATTCCGTTTTAGTTTCAAATACCAAGGGGTGCACGGGAACAAATTCTGTAAGTGTAACCGTTTATCCTAATCCGGCTACAACCATCTCCGGAAACAATACGCTTTGCATCGGTGATAATACAACCCTCTCTGCATCGGGTGGAGGAATTTATCAATGGAATAACGGCACAACAGGAGCAATGATTACCGTTTCACCTTCTTCAACCACCAGTTATTCTGTAACTGTTACAAGTGCCAACGGATGCACAAGTTCAACTTCAGATACAGTTTCAGTTTTCCCTGCTCCCACAACAAGTATTTCCGGCATTACAAATTTTTGTCAGGGTCAAATGACAACACTTTGCGCATCAGGTGGGGGAAATTATAGTTGGAGTACCGGAGCAACTACATCTTCTATTGTCGTAAATAATTCCGGCACTTATTCAGTAGTAGTTTCAATTGGCAGTTGTGCAGACAGTGCTTCGGCTTCAATAATTGTTAATCCAAATCCAATAGCTAATGCCGGAACAAACGTAACCATCACTGCAGGAAGCACCACCACGCTAAGCGCAAGCGGGGGAACAATTTATTCATGGAGCAATGGAGAAACCACATCCTCTATTATCGTTTCGCCTCCTATCACATCCGTTTATTGCGTAACAGTTATTGATTCAAATGGCTGTTCAGATTCTTCATGTGATACAGTTACAGTAAAGACAGTTGATTGTACAGAAGAAATGTATCTTCCCAATGCTTTTTCTCCTAATGAAGATAACGAAAACGATATTCTTCTGCCATTGGGAACAAAATGTGTGAAAACCTTTTCGCTTATCATTTACAACCGCTGGGGAGAAAAAGTTTTTGAAACAATTGATGTTTCAAAAAGCTGGGATGGAACATTTAATGGGAAAAAAGAAATCTCAGCTGTTTATACTTACTACATTGAAGGTGCATATAGTTCAGGAAAGGTTTTTTTGAAAAAAGGAAATGTTTCTTTAGTCCGATAATTTTTCTCAAAACATTTCTGTTAACACTTTCGAAATATTATCAGCATCTATCCCCGACTGTTCCTGATGATAATGCTGATCTCCAAATAAACCATTCGGATATCCTCTTGCATGCAATGAAACAAATTTATTAATCTTCAGTCTGTTCTCCAGCAGTTTCAATGATAGCTGTTGCGCTAAACCTCCTGCAGAAACATGCTCTTCCACGACAAGTAAGTTGTTGGTTGAGTTTACGGACAGAATAAATTCATCTGACAATTCAAGAGGAAAATAGGATGCAGAAAACAGGTTACACTTGCCTGATATATTTTTATTTGCTAAAGATTTAATCACATTATTAATTACCGGGCCCGTAGAAATAATAGTTGCTTTGGGGTTAGATGATTTTATAACAGAATTAATACAGTTCGCTGAAGAAAAACCGGCAGGTGCGTTCTGGCTATTATTTAATCTTAAATAAGTTGGTTTTTTTTCTGTTATTATTTTTTTTAGAACAATTTCAACTTCATCATTAAATGAAGGCACCCAGCATTTCACGTTTTGCATACTGCTCATACATCCAATGTCTTCAAGTGCGTGATGAGTAGGACCCATTATTCCATAACCGTATCCACCGCCATTGCCAACTAAAAAGACAGGAAGATTGTGCATGCAAACATCATTTCGAAACTGTTCCAAGCAGCGGTAAACAATAAATGGAGCAATACTGTAGCAAAAAACTTTATAGCCATGAGATGCCATTCCCGCAGCCACGCTAACCATGTTCTGTTCAGCAACGCCAGCGTTAATAAAGCGGTTGCCTAATGATTGTTGAAGACACTCAAAAGCATTATAACCCAAATCGCCAGTAATGAAAATGATAGATTCATCTTTAGCAGAAATTTTCTCGATTGCAGCTGAAAACTCTTTTCTCACTAAATAAATTTATTACAGTTCTGGTTTTTGAATGAATATTCCAATGTTTCCGGGATGAATTCCGACTTTAAAATTTGCCATTCCGATTAAAGAAACAAGTTTAGACAAAATCGTTTTGAATGGAAGCGGAGTCATTTTAATCCAATAAGATAATGAATAAATATTTTTAATACTAAATATTTTCACAACCTGAAATCCAGCCAACATACAAAGATGCGATAAAGTATTTTTATTGAAAAGATAAATGTGCTCAACATCATATATAGGAGATTTTTCTCCAAAAACTTTTGCCTGCATTCCTTTTTGATTGTGAACAATGATATAAACCATGCCTCCAGGCAAAAGCAAACGATAAAATCTTTTCAGCATCTCAAATGGGTTCGCTAAATGATCAAGAGTTTGAAAACAACAAATTAAATCAAAATAGTTTTCCGGGTAATTTTCAGTTTCTATCATACTATTTAAAATCAATGAGCGAAATTCTCCAGCTTTTGCAACCGCTTCCTCAGATGGTTCAACGCCATGCACTTCTTTGAATCCATTTTTTTTTAACGAATTCAGAAAAAAACCATTGCCGCATCCTACTTCCAAAACTCTGCCACGTTTAAATAAATTGCTGTTTTGATTTATATATAACATATATGAATATGCAATATCATTTGTTTCTTCATCGTAGGTTTGACGGCTTTCTTTATACAGCTTGCTTATTTCATCAAATGGAAGAATGGGGGAAGAAAATACTAAACCGCATACACTGCATTCAAGAATACGGTAATGGTAATGCTCAGAAACTCTTCGTGCAGAAAATGTTTTCGAGTTTATATTTTCCGTTTTAAAGTTTTGTTCAAATTTTATTTTTACATTTTTATTATTCCCACATAACAAACATATTTTTTCAATATAGGTAGTCATGAATTTTTCAGGTTGTGCTGTTTACTTCACCACATTAACTAAACTTTGAATTTCAGAAGGGGTTTCCAATTTTTTCCCTTTGTAAATGACTGATCTTCTGATGAACTTTGGGCGTCCTTTCGTTTCTTCAAAAACCTTGGATAGATATTCTCCCAATATAGATATGGCTAAAAGCTGCACTCCGCCAAAAAATAATATCAGAACAATAATTGTAGTTACTCCATGAGGTATGTCAGGATAAAGAAATCTAATTATTATCTGAGCAATAAGCGCCAAAAAAGAAATCCCTGTTAAAATAAATCCCATATAACTTAAAATTTCAAGCGGGATGAAACTGAAAGAGAACATTGCTTTTTTTGCCCACCAAATATTTTTTCTCCAATTGTTAGTGCTTTTACCAAACATTCTTTCTGGTCGAACATAGTCAACTCCCGTTTGCGAGAATCCAACCCATGCTCTGAGCCCGCGCAGGAATTGATCTTTCTCCGGAAGTTTCAGCAACTCATTTACTACCTTCCTGTCTATCATTGAAAAATCTCCGGCATCTGATGGAATATCTACATAAGATAAGCGACTGAAAATTTTATAAAATAATTTATAAGATGCGTTCATGAATGCCGATGCTTCTCTTTTTACACGCCTTCCATACACTACTTCATTGCCAGCAATCCATTTTTCATACATGCGGGGAATAATTTCAGGCGGGTCTTGCAAATCGCCATCCATAAGAACTACTGCATCACCGGTTGATATTTCCATTCCGCTTAAAAATGCTGATTGAGAACCAAAATTTCTGGAATGAGTAATTGCAACAACATCTGAATCGTTATTACAAATTTCCGATAACACTTGCTGGGAATTGTCTGGAGAAGCATCGTTGACAAAAATTATTTCATACCTGATTTTCAGTTCTGAAAATACCTTTTTAAGCCGCTCATACATAATAGTGATTGCCGGTTCATCTTTATAGCAGGCAATCACGCAGGAAATTTTATTAACCTGTTTCGGTTCTTGAAATGCCGGAAGTATTGTTGAAGAATAATTTTGCGAATCCTGCCACTGGCTCGTTTTTAACAATCCTTCTTTTAATTCAACTGTTGGATGCCAGAATAGTAAGCGATTTGCTTTCTCATAATTGCCGTACCAGTTTTTCAAATCCCATTTCCTATCAGGCATACTTCCCCAATTCGCCTGAATGTTCAGCCCAAATAATTCAATCACATAATCTACAGTTTCTTTGATAGTATTTTTTTTTCCCGTACCTATATTAATCGACTCCCCATATAAAGAGGAATTCATATAGTAAGCTGCATTTATAAAAGCAACAATACAATCATCAATGAATAAAAAATCCCGGCTTATGTAAGGAGAAACCAAAACGGGCAGTTTTTTTTGCTTTGCATTTTCTATGAGTTGTGGAATAAATCGATCTGGTTCTTCCCATGGTCCATACACAGAATACAATCTCAAATTGACAACCGGCAACTGATGAATTTTGCCGTAATGTTTTAATAAATATCCAGTTGAAACTTTTGAAACTGCATAATGGCTGTTGGGGATCATCTCATCATTCTCAAAAGGGCTTTCAGAATTCAATCCGTATTCTGAACTACTTCCTGCATGAACATAGGCAGCAATCTGCCCGAGATGCTGTAAGATATTTAATGTTCCAATCAGGTTAGTTTCATAAATCAAGCCGACTTCGTTCTCTTTTGAATAGCTACCGTACGCTGCAAGATTAAAAATAGTTTGCGGCTTATTTCTTTCTAAAAGTTCAATAACAGAATTTTTAATAAGTAAATCACAATATAAAATATTTTCAGGAGGAATATTCAGAAGCTTAAGACGCCATGCGTGTCTCACATCATGAGTGATTGCATAGCAATCCTTTCGGTATTTTAAGATCACATCTAATAGATTAGCGCCAATAAATCCGCTGGAACCAAAAATAAAAATGGGTCCTTTCAGGAAATTAATCTTTTCTTCAATGACATTATTTGATGCAGCCATTATCACATGTTAGTGAATTAACTCAAAAGCAGGAATTTTATCTTTCTTATAAGAAGTGTATACGCCATCTTCTTGTTTTTTATTAAAGTCTAAATATGGCAATAATTCAGAAATGTCTTCTGAATTAGTTGTAACAACATAATATCCATTTGCTAAAAGATTATTTATAAAAATTATAAAATCTTTTTTTAAAAGCCAAGAGGAGCAGGGATTGAAGTAGCCAACTGGAGCATAATTTCCGTAATAATAATAAACAAAATCATTTTGATAATCTAAGAAATAAACCAGTGAACTATTATTGGAAATCTTTTTTATTGCAAAAAAGTCCTTCTCAGCAGGAACACCGCTAAAATGCGGAATAATTGTCCACTGCTTAATATTATGCGCCTGATCTTTTATTCTCCAAATTATCCTGTCTGAATAATAAGAAGAAGAAAGCAAAAGAAGGATAAATGGCAATAAAAAAGTTTTGATTCCAAAAATCAAATTAAATTTTATACCCCATCCAAACATAAATGCATATTTTTTTTCATTTTGTACGGGCAAATCAAAAAGCAAAAATAAATTCAAAAGCAGAATTCCTGAAATATTGATAATGTTATTTTCATGGCTTCTTCCAAAAAAATAAAGTGAATTACCTATTGCAAGCAGAATTATAAAAAGTGATGAAGAAAAATATTGTTTCGACAATTTATTTTTTTGTTTAAATAACAAACAAGCTGACATACTTGAAATAATTGGGAAAAACCAATAAAAAGAATTAATTGAAATAGGCAGCATACCTATTCCTGTTTTTTGAAATAAGAGCGCACTTTTCGGAGATAGTCCATTTAGCAAATAAGCGGTATAAGATGCAAATCCAAGTATTATCAAAATATTAATGATATTAGAAAAAAAATGTTTTTTTATTGTTTCATTAATACTTAATAAAACATTTTTCTTTATCAAAAATATTCCCCATATATCTATAAAAAATAGAATTGCACAAAGTTCAATATAGGAGAACAAATAAATAATTCCAAAATTTCTGTGAATTAATATTAATAAACCAAGGGCACATCCAACCGCCCAATGATAAACTCCTTTCCAAAAAAGAAGCACTAAAATAATTATCCATAAATCTAATCGCAATGGGGTAACTGCCAATAAAATTGATGGATCATGACAAATTACGTAATACTTGATAATTACATAAAGAAGCAAAAGAAAAACAGAAAGTGTTTTATTAATGAATAATTTTTTGAAGAAGAAAAATGTGCTTATGAAAAAAATAAAAAAAGATGCCTGCGCCAGAATTTGAAGATAATTAATGTCAAATTTTAATTTCATCCATAAAACTCCAATAAAAGATAAAAATAAATCATAAGGACAATATATGTCAGAAAGGCGGGCTCCATTCAGCATCCGAAGAGATGGGGAAAGTATAAGTGAATAATCCCAAATACTTATTGGACTGATTGCAACAAAACAAACTGGTATTAGGCAAATAATAAAAATGAAATTAAATGTTTGGGAGCTTTTTCCATAAATCCATAATGAAATAAATAATATCAAAGAAGTAACTAAGGGAACACCAACTGCAATGTTAATTTTTTCAGATGGTTCATTTAGGGGTGGATTAAAACCCACGCTCAGATATAAAAAAGAAGTTATAAGAATTAATACAGAAAACAGAATAGTTCTTTGAAAATTATTTTTCAAATATGAAATTATGTGAATAAAAACGAACGCAAAGATGATATTCAAAAACATCAGAATATATAACACATATCCTTCAATGCCGTCATATTGATTAATTGAATCACGCCAAAAAGGCATTACATCTGTACTTGGGATTTTTTGATGGAATGACCAAAAAAAAGTAGAGTATTTATTAAACAGAAAGTATAGGATAGCAGTAACTGAAGAGCAAATAACTATTAGTTCAGCTGTGGAAAATCTATTAAATCCATGAAATGATAAAGGGTCAGAAAAATTTTTCTTCTTTAAAAAAAAATAACCTGATAGAATCAAGATTGAAAACAGAGGCAATATCTTGGAGAAATCAATCAAAATTTAGATGTGTTATTACGAATATTTTTCTGAAAGAAATTAGCACTTTTTGATATTCTTCGTCTGCAATAGACAAATCTAATTTTGCAGCCGTATTGGAATATTAATTCCCTACAATTTTATCGCTGTGTATTTATTCTCAGTGATTGTTCTAGTATACTTTAAATATGGTAGTAGTTCTGAAGCATCCAGCGGATTCGAAATTACAAGGTAATAATTATTTTTCAGAAGGTTCTGGAGAAAAGCCACAAAATCTTTTTTGAAAATCCAGGCACCAGATGGATTATAATACCCGATAGGCGTATAGTTTCCATAATAGTAATAAACAAAATTATCATATTCAAGAAAATAAACCTTTAAACTATTGTTGGTTATTTTTTTTATTACAGCAAAATCATTACACGAAGGAATCCCATTTATGGGTTGAATAAATTTCATCTCTTTTAAATAATGTGCTTTGTCTTTTAACTCTGTTAGTATTGCATTGGAATAATAGAATGAAGAAAGAAGAATCATTATTACAGGCAAGCAAACTGATATATTAGGAATCATTAATCTACGCATTCTATTGTTAGATATTTTTTGACTATCTCGTTCTTTTCTCACAAGGGAGTCGATAAAAAAATGTTTTGCACTTATGTTCAAAAGATCAAACAGCAAAAATAAATTCAAAAGTAAAATACCAGATATGTTTATTATATTATTCTCGTGGCTTCTTCCAAAAAAATACATTGAATTTCCTATTGCCAGCAAGACAATAAAAAGAGATGTAGAAAAATACCTCTCCGATAGCAGAGGTTTGTTTTTATATAAAAACAAAACTGTCATACTTGAAATTATTGGAAAATACCAATAGAAAGAATTTGGCGCAATAGGAAGAAATCCGATTCCAATTTTTTGAAAATCAAGGGCACTCCCCAAAATTAATCCGTTAAATAAATAAATTGAAAAAAGCGCAAATGCAACTAATATTAAAAAGTTTTTACTATTTAAAATAAAATGTTTTTTAACTATTATTTTCATTAATGCATAAAAATTCGTACTCATAAATGGTTTTTTTAAAATGTCTGCTAAAAAAAGAATTCCGCATAACTCAATGTATGAAGCGAGATATATTATCCCAAAGTTTTTATGAAGAAGCACGAGGAGACCTGTTATAAACCCAACGGTCCAATGATAAACACCTTTTTCATAAATAAAAAAAAGAATGAGTATCCATAAGTCTAACCTTAATGGGGTTATTTCAAAAACTGATATTGGATCACTTCCTAAAGCGAAATATTTAATAATCACTACCAACACAAGCAAGGAAACAGATAATTTTTTATTTATAAAAAGAGACTTCGAAAAGAAAAAAAGTCCTATAAAAAAAAGGAAATAGGAAACCTGTCCAACTATTTGAAAGTAATTTATATTAATATGTAATTTCATCCAGAGAAAAGCAATAAGTGATAATAATACATCATACCTGAAATATATTTCAGAAATACCAAATCCATTCAATATTCTAATAGCTGGAAAGAACAGAAATGAATAATCATAAACAACTATAGGAGAAATTGCAATGAAACAAATAGGAATAAGAAGAACAATAAAGATGCAATTAAATAATGTGGACATCCGTTCGAATATTTTCAAAGCAATGAAGAAAAGCAGGCAAACAAGAATAGGAACTATTAATAAAATAAATGCACTGTTTGATGTAGCACTCATGGGTGGATAAAAACCTATTTTAATAAAAAAAAAGGAAGAAATAAATATCAATAATAGAATCAGAATTGATTTAACAAATTTATTTTTCAAGTATAAAAAAAAGCTGACTGATAAAAACGAAATAATAATATTCACAAACATCATAACATAAAGAACGTATCCTTCAATACCATCATGCTCCTTGAAATGTAATCGAATATATGGAAGTGCTTCTGAGTAAGGGATTTTTTCATTAAATGACCAAAAATAGGATGAGTAATGATAAAACAATAAATATAGCAAACAAGAAACAGAGGAACTAACACTGACAGCAAATAGAAAAAATGCAAGTGTATTTTGAACACCAGCATTATTAATTTGTTTGTCTAATTTCATAATTATTTAGAGTTTTAGTTCCCTCCACTTATCACCGGCAACATACAAAATAGTTGCATCGTCAGGTAATTTATTAAACCTTATGGTAAAAGAAGAAGAAGCTTCATTAATATCCACATCATACATTTTAGCTTTAAATGACTGCAGCCATCTGCCGCCAAACAAAAATGCTCTTTGAGCATTATGAGATGAAACAAAAAGGGTATTTGAATCAATTCTGTCAATCAATATAGAGTCACTGACGCTGGTCATGCAATAGGCAGATATAATATTTAACGGGGGGATTTCTTTGTGATACTTAAAATAGATTGCTTCCTTAAAACCGCCACTGAAAGTAAATACCCAATTATAATTATCAGGCATATTGAGCATATAAATATTTGTTTTTGACAACCACGGCTCAAAATTCTTAATCAGGTTTTTAGAATAATTGCTGGCATCAATCCAAACACACAATATATTTGAAAGCAGGGTGAAACAAAGTGCTGACAAACCCGTTAAAATGATAATCCAAAATCTTTTTAACAAATAATAAATACTGAAAGAGAAAAAAGAATAAAAAAATACCGAAGGCAGATATCCATATCTATCCGAAGCAATTGCGCCTATAAAAGTAGTATCTAAATTTATTACCGGAATCAAAGAGATGATGAAAGTAAAAAAAGTAAATACTATAAGTTTTCCCAGTGAATCTCTTTGTTTGATTATTCTCCAAAAAAATATTGAAAAAATAAATGCACAAAAAATAATTAATATCAAAACAGTAAAAGTATTATGTATATTAATATGAAGGTAATCGTGGATAATACTTTGCCTTTCTAAAGGCAAAAAACGATAGAATAAAAAAAATTTTACAAAATATTTTATCAGATTAGTAGCGATAAGAATAGGTGAAAATTTCAAATGAACAGCCGCACCATAGTGCCCGATCCAATCTCCAGTATATAATTTGGACATGGAAAAATAAAGAAAAATAATTATTATCTGAGGGAAGATTACTATGAAAATATAGTTATAAAAGGAATTAATCCTGTAAGGTGTATTTTTAAAAAGAAAATAAAAAAGGAAACAGATAACAGGAAGTATTATTGTAGATTCAAACGACAATAGCGCTAAAGCAAAACAAATTTGTACTGCGACTAGAAAATAAATTTTATTTTCTTTTAAATAATAAATGGTTAAAAGCAATCCAAGCAACATCAGGAAAACAGCAAAGGGATAAGCAAACGACCAAAGCACGGCTTCGACTTGATAAGGAGACAATAAAAAAATCAAGGAGGCGAAAAATGACAACAACGTTTTTTTAACAACCAAAAAAATATTGCATAATTCATTTGTGATTTTATAGAGCAAGAATGCATTTAAGCAATGAACTAGAACAAAAAACCCAATCCATCCTGTGTTGCTGATTCCAAAAATATGATATAGAAAAAAAAATACAAGATGTACAAAAAAATGCTGTATCCCTGGTTCATAAAAATTATTTGATATTGCATCAAGCCCATACTTTTCAAAAAAGTATAGCATAGGATAAAAATCTGTAGAAATTAATATGCCAAAAACATTTCTATAAGCAAGGATGGAAATAAAAAGCAGGAGCAAAAAAATAATAACATTTTTTTTATTTCTTTGTAGTATATTCATGAGGGTTTATACCAATGAGTGTTTAAGCATCAATTAGAACATCTGGCTTGGACAAAATTATACATAAAAATCTGCAAAGGTGCAAGATGTCACTCATTTTTCATTGCACGACAGAGCAACATTTATAAAAATTATAAGGAATATTTTTCCAAAATCTCTTTTAATGCTCTTTGATATAATTCTGCTGACATAGGCAAATAATGCCAATCTAATTTATTTTCCATAAATGAAACTCCCTTCCCTTTTATAGTTTCCGCAATGATGATTTTAGGACTGTCATTTTTTGATTGTTTAATAATCTCCATCTTATTTATTATCTCTTCAATGTTATGTCCATCAACAGTATAAACATCAAAACCAAGAGCTGTCCAGCTTTCTTCTTTGCATGTATCTCCGAGAACATCTTTAGTTTCTCCAAAGCCCTGCAATTTATTTTTATCCACAAAAAGTAAAAGATTATCCAGCTTATGTTGACGCGCAAAATGTCCTGCCTCCCAGGTTGTTCCTTCATTTGTTTCCCCATCTGACATTACGACAAATACAAATCCAGTTTCTTCAGATATTTTTTTTGCTTTTGCAACACCTGCTCCCAATGAAAATCCATGTCCCAGCGAACCAATACCAAATGGAATGCTTTTAAATTTTTGCGGAGCAGGATGCGCAGGAAGTGCAGTGCCATTTTTATAAAAAGTTTTTAATTGTTCATTTGAAATTTCACCAAGATGATTCAAACAAACATATAAGGCTGAAGCTGCGTGTCCTTTCGACAAAATAAAAATATCATCTTCTTTCTTTTGAAGAACCAATGTGGCAATTAATATATCTATGCAACTCAGAGAACAACCAATATGTCCTGCATTTGCAGAAAAATGCAAATCGAGAATTTTTTTTCTTAGCTCTTTCTGAAGAAGTTTAGGATTCTTTTCTGAAATCATTAAACAATAATTTTCTATGCTAAGTTATGCTTTTTATAATTGGTGAACTGCTGTCAATTACCATTTCAACAGCCAGTTTACAAAATCCGTATTAGTGAATTCCGCTCATTTTTTTCTTTGTATATTTGTGAACTAAATTCTAAGCATTGCGTTTTCAGTAGTATGAAAATCTCCAAAGAAATAAAAACAGGTATCCTTGTTGTCATTTCCCTTGCCATTTTTGTTTACGGATTTAATTTTCTGAAAGGGAAAGATGTTTTTTCCAGTCGCGATATTTACTACGCAATTTATCCTCAGGTGAGCGGAATTGTTGAATCAAATCCCGTTCAGGTGAACGGATTCAAAGTGGGAAGAATAAAAAAGATTGAACTGCTGGATACAACCGGGCGGCTTCTTGTAACGATGGCAATCTCCGACCAGAAACTTCACATCACAAAAGGAACAGTTGCAAAAATTGTTAGTTCAGATTTATTAGGTGCAAAAGCAATTGAACTGGTTCTCGGAAAAAGTAATGGCTATGTAAAAGATGGAGATACGCTCTTGTCAGAAATTGACCCATCGCTTCAGGAATCAGTAAATGCAACAATTAAACCTTTAAAAGACAAAGCGGAAAAATTAATTGCTTCTATTGATTCTATCATGCTTGTTGTTCAGGCAGTTCTTGATAAAGGCACACGGGAAAATCTGAACAAAAGTTTTGAAAGCATCAAGCACGCTCTCGAAACATTTGACCGAACTGCCATGCGCCTGGATACGATGATTGCTTCCGAGCGGTATAAACTTTCAATTATATTTTCGAAAGTTGAATCCATTTCTTCCAACCTTGCTGCGAACAATGACAATATTTCCACAGCGATAAAAAACTTTTCCGCCATCAGCGACACACTTGCGAAAGCAAATATTTCACGCACCATCGAGAATGCCAACAAGGCACTGAGCCAGGTTTCAGGTGTTATGGAAAAAATTAATAAAGGGGAGGGTTCGGCAGGAATGCTGGTGCATGATGATAAGCTATACAAAAATTTAACCTCCGCGTCTGGCAGTCTGGATAGTTTGCTGAAGGATATGGATGAGCATCCGAAAAGATATTTCTCTGTCTTCGGAAGGGATAAAGGAAAGAAAAAGAAAAAATAATTTCCCATTGGCAATTTCTAATACCATATTTCTCCTGTTGCTGATTGCAGGAGTGAGTTTATTTATTTTTAACGCAAGAAAAATACGAAGAAATATTTTTTTGGGGAAAGATAGTGACCGAAGCGACAGAAAATACGAGCGATGGAAAATCATGTTGCTCGTTGCAATCGGTCAGAAAAAAATGTTTCAGCGCCCGATTCCTGCACTGCTTCATCTGCTGGTCTATGTTGGTTTTGTTCTGATAAATATTGAAGTGGTAGAAATGATTATTGACGGCAGTTTCGGAACGCACCGTTTTCTTTCTTTCCTGAACTTTAATGGATTCCATCTGTACGATTTCCTTATTGCATTTTTTGAAGTGCTTGCATTTCTTGTTACTTTTGGCTGTGCAGTTTTTCTCATTCGCAGAAATATATTACGGCTCAAACGATTCGCCATGAAAGATCTGAATGGATGGCCCCGAACAGATGCCAATCTGATTTTATGTTCTGAAATTATTTTAATGAGCGCTTTATTCCTGATGAATGCTGCCGATCAAACGCTTCAGCAGATGTACAGCGAACATTATTTTTCTGCAGGAAACTTTCCCATCAGCAGTTTCATCGCTCCTCTATTATCCGGAATGCAAGAAAACTCTTTAATACTGATCGAACGCTCCTGCTGGTGGCTTCACATCTTTGGCATTTTAGGATTTCTGAATTACATCATCATCTCAAAACATTTTCACATCGTACTTTCTTTTCCGAATGTATTTTATTCAAATCTTAATCCAAAAGGTCAGCTCACAAATCTTCAAAGTGTGACCAATGAAGTGAAAGCGATGCTTGATCCTTCCTTCACTCCGCCTCCTGTAAATTCTGATCAACCGATGAGATTTGGCGCTAAAGATATTTTTGATTTATCATGGAAGCAATTGCTCGATGCTTACACCTGCACTGAATGCGGACGATGCACATCTGCCTGCCCTGCAAATCAAACAGGAAAACTTTTATCGCCAAGAAAAATAATGATGGATACACGAGATAGATTGGAAGAAGTGGGAAGAAATATTGACAAAAATAAAAAATTTGCAGATGACGGAAAATCTCTCTTCGGAAATTATATTTCAGCCGAAGAACTCTGGGCTTGCACTTCTTGCAATGCATGCGTGCAGGAATGTCCTGTAAACATTGACCCGCTCAGCATTATTATTGACATCCGCAGATTTTTAGTGATGGAACAAAGCGCAGCGCCTCAAGCGCTCAATATGACATTCACCAATATTGAAAACAACGGTGCACCATGGCAATATTCTCCTTCAGACAGATTAAACTGGGCGAACGAAAATTAAATAATCACATGACAGAATTTAAACTCATACAAGCTGAAAAAAATGGAAAAAAGATTTCTCCTATTCTTCCTTCGCACGTAAAAAACTTTCTGGTTGATATAGACGGAACGGTTGGAGAAGATATTCCTAATGAAGAACCCGAAAGAATGGAAGATGCAGAAGTTTATCCGGATGCACTAATAAAAGTTAATCAGTGGTTTAATGAAGGACACATCATTACATTTTTCACTTCACGCACAGAAACACACAGAGAAGTTACTGAACGCTGGCTGAAAAAATGCGGATTCAAATATCACGGATTGCTGATGGGAAAGCCCAGAGGAGGAAATTACCATTGGATAGACAATCATATCGTTCGCGCAACAAAATACAATGGTAAGTTTACCGAGTTGAAAAATAAAAATGCAACAATACAAGTCTTTGAAGAATGAGCGAACTGAAAGTAAAAACAATGGCAGAGTACACAGCGTTTGGCGAACAGCCCGAAATTCTTTTTTGGGTTGGCTGCGCTGGCTCTTTTGATGACAGGGCAAAAAAAATAACACGTGCCATTGTAAAAATATTAAATCATGTAGGGATGAAGTTTGCTGTGCTCGGAACAGAAGAATCTTGCTCAGGCGATCCTGCAAAACGTGCCGGCAATGAATTTCTTTTCCAGCTGCAGGCAATGAATAACATCACAGTGATGAATAATTATTCCGTAAAAAAAATTGTTACGGGATGCCCGCATTGTTTTAATACGCTGAAGAATGAATATCCATCGCTGGGAGGAAATTACGAAGTGATTCATCACACGCAACTCATTCAACAACTTATTGATAGCGGCAGATTGAAAATAAAGAAAGATTCTTCCTCCCTCCCCAATGGAGAGGGTCGGGGTGGGGCTATTATTTATCACGATGCCTGTTATCTTGGCAGAGCCAACGATGTGTATGAAGCGCCCCGTGCGGTGATAAAAAATCTTGAAGTGAACCTTGAAGAAATGAAACGCTCTAAAGAAAACGGTTTCTGCTGCGGAGCAGGCGGAGCACAGATGTTCAAGGATGCAGAGAAAGGAAACAAGGATGTGAATATTGAACGCACCGAAGAAGCGCTTTCACATTCTCCAAATGTAATTGCCACTGCTTGTCCGTTTTGTATGACGATGATAACGGATGGAGTAAAGCATTTCAATAAAGAGCAGGAAGTTAAAGTAATGGATGTGGCTGAGTTAATGGCAAACAGCCTGACCTAACTACGTTTTAGAAAATGGTTGGGGAATTTAATAAAATAATAAAAATAATGAAACTTCTTCCGCTTCTGTGTATTATTACATGTAGTTTTTGTTTCGCACAGATTCCTCCGGGATATTACAATTCAGCACAGGGATTAACAGGCAATAATTTAAAAATTGCTTTACATAATATTATAAAGAATCATTCTGTGATTTCTTATAATTCATTATGGAATGTCTATACGAAAACAGATAAAATGCCAAATGGAAAAGTATGGGATATATACAGCGATGTTCCTTCTGGCACACCACCCTACGAATTTACTTTTGGTACTGATCAATGCGGAAGCTATAGCAATGAAGGCGATTGTTATAACCGTGAGCATAGCTGGCCGCAAAGCTGGTTTAATTCTGTAAACGGACCTGTCTCCGATTTGTTTCAAGTTTATCCTACTGATGGAAAAGTAAACGGGCAACGCAACAATTATCCTTATGGCGATGTTGGCATTGCAAGTTGGACAAGTTTAAATGGCAGCAAATTAGGATCTTGCTCTGACACAGGATACAGTCTTACCGTTTTTGAACCAATAGACGAATATAAAGGAGATTTAGCAAGAACTTATTTTTATATGAGCACACGTTACTATTCTGAAGATGCAGGATGGTCTTCATCAGGCGCAACCAACAAATCTGATATATTGCCCTGGCAGGTAAATGTTTTATTGCAATGGCATCATCAGGATTCTGTGAGCGCTAAAGAGATTGCCAGAAATGATTCCATTTATTACCTTTTTCAAAATAACAGAAATCCATATATTGATAATCCGCAATGGGCAGACAGTATATGGAAAACAACGGTCTTTGCTTTTGTAAATGAAATCAAATACGAAAACTCATTTTCAATTTATCCTAATCCGGCAACTGATTTTCTTTTTATTGAGAAAAAATCCTTATTTACTCCTGTTTCATATAAGATATTTAACAGCATGGGGTTTTTAGTCAGTATCGGAAAAATAGAAAGCAATAAGATAGAAATATCAAAGTTAAACGCGGGAATCTATTTCATTCAAATCATGACAGACAAGGGAAATTTCGGGAGCAAATTCATTAAGCAATAGTAAAAAATATTTACATGAAACCTTTTCTAATTGCAATTTTTGGATTTATACAGGTGGTAGAAACTTTTAATGTGTGCGCTCAAACATGGCAGCCCGTTGGCAATGGTTTTGATTTTGCTGTGTTTTCTCTTGCAGGCGATCCATTAAATAATCGCTTATATGCAGGCGGGCAGTTTGATACAGCCAATGGCTCGCCTTGCAGCCGTATCGCACAATGGAACGGAACAACTTGGGATACAATAGGAACAGGATTATCTAACGGTTATGTGAGTGCGCTTGCTATGTATAACAATCAACTTTACGCAGGCGGCTCATTTACGAATGCAGGAAACAAGATTAGAAAATTTTTTTCCAGATGGAACGGCACCAGTTGGGATTCGATAGGATTTACTACCGGTAACTGCAATGTAAAAAACCTTACTGTTTACAATGGAGAACTTTACATTGGCGGTGGCTTCGCTACTGCCGGAGGAATTACAGTGAACAACATCGCACAATTCAATGGCACGCTGTTCGATTCTGTTCTCAGCGGAACAAATAATGTGGTAAATGCTATGGCAGTTTACAATAGTGAACTTTATGTAGGTGGGCAGTTTGATACAGCAGATGGAATGGCTGCAAGTTATATTGCCAAGTGGAATGGAACCACTTGGTCAACTGTTGGCGGAGGAACGAATGGTTCCGTATATTCACTTGAAGTTTATAACGGGAAATTATATGCTGGCGGCACATTCTCGCTGGCAGGCGCAAACCCCGTCAGCAATATTGCTGTATGGGATGGAATCAATTGGACTTCTGTTGGAAGCGGAACAAACAATTCAGTAATTGCTTTGCTTTCTTTTTCAGGAAATTTATATGCAGGCGGATGGTTTACAAACGCAGGAGGAAATCCTGCTAATTATGTTGCTGTTTGGAATGGAACCAACTGGTCTGCGATGGCTGGCGGAATGAACAATACTGTGCGTGTACTGGGAACTTACAACGGTGAAATTTATGCAGGAGGATTCTTCACCCAAGCAGATACAAACATCGTCAACTACATTGCAAAATGGGAAAAAGCGGTTGGAGTAAATGAGCCTACGGTTTCTGATTTACTGTTTACAGTTTATCCTAATCCAAATTCAGGAAAGTTTCAGATTTCGGATTTCGGATTTCAGATTTCAAACATTGAAATCTACAACACCATGGGAGAAAAAGTGTATGAAGAAAGTCCCCACCAAAAAGAAAGTAAGAAAATAAATATTACTATCCCTTCAGAGTTGGGGCAAGGAATTTATTTTCTACAAATTAATGCTGAGCATTCAACAAGTTCAGTTCAAAAACTTATCATTGCACGGTAAATAATGCATGGTTATGCTGAGATTGCATCCTCCAAAGGATAGGTTTGCCCCTTTGGCGAACATATTTTCTAATTCAAATAATGCAATCTCTATGGTTAAGTTGAAATTGTTTTTACTGTCACTATCATCTCTTCTTATTTCTGGTTCTTATAGTCAAAACACATTCAAGGCAATACTAAAAAATGCTGAAACAAAAGAATTATTAGCGGGAGCAACTGCACTTGTCCAGGGAACTCACAACAGTGCAAGTGCTGATGTAAATGGAATAATTGAAATAAAAAATATTCTGGACGGAAAACAAATTATCGTTTTCAGTTTTGTCGGTTATCAACAGCTGACAGACACTTTTAATTTTCCTATGCAACAAACTGAAACATTTGAAATTTTATTAGTTTCATCAGCAGAAGAAATAGATGAAGTAATTGTTACAACAACCCGTAGCAGCAGAACCATTGCTGATATTCCCACAAGAGTAGAAGCAATTTCCGGAGAAGAGTTAGGCGAAAAAGGAAATATGAAACCTGGCGACATCCGAATGATGTTAAATGAAAGCACGGGCATTCAAACCCAACAAACATCAGCGACAAGTTATAACTCAAGCATCCGCATTCAAGGACTTGACGGAAAATACACGCAGATATTGAAAGATGGTTTCCCATTGTATTCAGGATTTTCGGGCGGATTAAGTTTGTTGCAAATTGTTCCGCTTGATTTGAAACAGGTAGAAGTAATTAAAGGTGCATCATCCACACTTTACGGAGAAGGTGCCATTGCCGGTTTGGTAAATCTTATTTCTAAAACACCAAAGGAAAAAAGAGAATTAGATTTTATGTTGAACGGAACATCTGCATTGGGTTTAGACGCAAGCGGATTTTATTCTCAGAAATTTAAAAAAATTGGCACAACAATTTTTGCTTCCTATAATTTGGGAACACCTTACGATCCCGCGAACATTGGCTTGACTGCTATTCCCAAATTTAATCGCTACACAATAAATCCAAAATTATTTTTTTATTTCAATGATAAAACAACTATGAATATTGGCTTCAACAGCACAACAGAAAACCGCATTGGTGGCGACATAAAATTCATTGAAGGAAAAGGCGACAGCATACATTCTTATTTTGAAAAGAATAAAACCAATCGCTTCAGCACACAATTAGGACTTGATCACAAAGCAAATGACAGATCAAAACTTTCTTTTAAGAACAGCGTGAGTTATTACGATAGAGGAATTGAGATTCCGAATTACAAATTTTCCGGCATTCAGATTTCTTCCTTCAGCGAAGCAAATTATAATCACAAAGAAGAAAAATCAGAATGGGTAACCGGATTAAATATATGGACAGGCAAGTTTTCACAAAACAAATTTGACACATCGAAAGCAGTTGACTACGACTATACCACCTTTGGCGCATTTATTCAAAACTCCTTTGACGCGACAGAAAAAGTAACTCTTGAAACCGGTTTCCGTGGAGATTATCAAAACGAATATGGATTTTTTGCATTGCCGAGAATATCTGCGCTTGTTAAATTCCATCAAAAACTTACTGCGCGGCTAGGTGGTGGTTTGGGATACAAAACACCAACGGTTTTCACAGAAGACGCGGAACGCATACAATTCAGAAATGTATTACCAATTGATGTGTCAAAAACAAAAGCTGAACAATCCATAGGAGGAAATTTTGACATTAATTATAAAACAACACTTTCAGAAAAATTATTTCTGACGATTAACACATTGTTCTTTTATACACAAGTAAAAAATCCGTTGGTTCTTGTTCGTGATTCATCCGGCTCGTATGAATTTCAGCAACCCAAAGGCTTCATTGATACAAAAGGAGTTGAAACAAACATCAAACTCGCTTATGGAGGTTTCAAACTTTTTATTGGCTACACATTAGCTGATGTAAAGCAGCATTACAACGGAAACGAAACGACATTTCCATTGGTTGCGCAACATCGGTTGAATAATGTTCTGATGTATGAAATAGAAGGCAAATTAAAAATTGGTTTGGAAGCATATTATTTCAGTCCGCAAAAATTAAATGACGGAGCAACAGGAAATGAATATTGGATTTGCGGATTAATGGCAGAAAAATTATGGAAACATTTTTCACTCTTCGTGAACTTTGAAAATTTCATTGACACACGGCAGACAAAGTTTGATACCATTTATACCGGAACAATCACAAATCCTGTTTTTAGAGACATCTACGCGCCAGTAGATGGATTTGTTGTGAATGGCGGGATAAAACTGACATTATAGAAAAAAATGGGCGTACGACAAATTTCCGTTTTGTGATTTTTAGTGCCTTTGTGTCTTAGTGGCAAGTGGTTTTTTGCCACAAAAACACTAAAACACGAAAGCCCACGAAAGATTTATTTTTATAAAGCGGATTTTTGTCGTACACCCGAAAAAAATTAGCAGATAAAGATATGTTTGGATATTAGTAATTTTGTAAAAAAGTATGATTTTAGGAAGTTGCAAATTATTTACTGCATTATGTTTGCCTAGCAACATTTCTTCACTACATTTGGCAACAGTATTAAAACTTCATTCATAAAAATAATTTCAATGAAAAAACTTTTACTCTTTTGTTCCGCGCTTTTTATCGGAGCAACTTTAGCCGCACAAACCACCGCCACTAATTTCACCTGCAATGACTGCAATAGTGTTTCTCACACTCTTTTTTCTGAGCTGGATGCGGGAAAAGTAATTGTCATGTGCTGGGTGATGCCCTGTGCAACCTGCATTCCTCCTGCCTCAGCCGATGCTGCAGCTGTACAAAGTTTTGCATCATCTTATCCCGGAAGAGTTAAATTTTATTTAGTAGATGATGTAGGAAATACTTCTTGCAGCACTCTTACAGGTTGGGCAAGTACAAACGGCATAACAACGGATGCAGCTTTTGGAAATAGCGGCACTCCAATTAAAATGACCGATTACGGCACATCAGGAATGCCAAAAACAGTTGTGCTTGGCGGACCAAACCATACTATTTTTTATAATGTGAATGGCACTGTTTCATCTTCTGCTTTACAGACTGCCATTACCAATGCGTTAAATGCATCAACTGGAATTTCTGAAGCAGGAAATATTTCTTCTTTTAATGTATTTCCAAATCCTACAGGCAATTCCACAGAAATTTCTTATTCGCTTCAATCTTCATCCGATGTAAAAGCTGAACTCTTCAACCTTGTGGGAGAAAAATTAAAATCTGTTTCTTCCGGAAACCAAAGCGCTGGCGTGCATAAGATTACTATAGATTGCACCGATATTACTAATGGAATTTATTTTGTGAAACTCATCGCAAACAGAACTGAACAAACCATTACACTTTCTGTTTCACACTAATTTATTTTTATCCATCCTCAAACAGAACCTGTATAAAAAAATGCAGGTTCTTTTTTAAATTCTATGCGCCAGATAGTTTTTCTTTTCTTTATTTTATTTTTCTCAACTAAAGTTTTTTCTCAGGGTTGCTGTTCCGGAGGAAGCGGAAGCCCTATTGCGGGTGGCGTATCCGCTGGAGTTCTGCTCGACAGACAAATGGAAATCGCTTCTAACTTTCAATACATCAACAGCAATAAATTTCTTACGAGAGATAAGGACACAACAAGATTGTTCAATCACTATAACAGTAAATATATTTATTCAAAAATCGCCTATGGAATTACGAAAGATTTCACTCTGTCAGTTGAGGCGGGATATTTTCTAAACAAAACACAGATAGGGCTTGATACTATTAATACAACTCTTGACACTATTCGCTCATCCGGAATTGCTGACTTAATACTATTTCCCCGCTACGATGTTCTTAACCGGACAGATGAAAGAAAACGTGTAGAACTTACACTAGGATTAGGATATAAAATTCCCCTCGGCAAACACAATGATTCCATATTAACATGGTTCGATTCCACTAAAATGATTGCGCATTATACTACCATGCCTCCATTGGTTCAACCGACAAACGGGTCTCAGGATTTTATTTTCTACGCTTTTTTCTTCAGAGGATTTCCTCTGCATAATTTCCGGCTTTTTGCAAACACACTATATATTAAAAAAGGATATAATTCCCTGGGAGAAAAATTTGGCGACTATGCCAGCTTAGGATTATATGCAGGAAAAACTTTTTTCAAAAAACTTGGCGTGACATTGATGGTAAAAGGAGAACATATAGGAAAATTGAAACCCGCAAAGAATGTTGACCTTCTTGCATCTTACAATGTTGACACATCTTTCACAGGAAGTAAGAAAATTATTTTTTGCCCGCAGGTGAGTTTTAGTTATAAATCATTTACTGTTTTCGCCTTAACTGAAATTCCACTATATGAATATGTAAATGGCACACAACTTGCCGCCCAAACACAGTTTACAGTTGGATTGTCTTATAGATTTTTTACTACTAAAAGCGTTATCCCAAAAAGCGGTGAATCTTACTACGAATGCCCTATGAAATGCGAAGGAAGTATTAGTCAAGAGCCGGGCAAATGCAAAATGTGCGGTATGGATTTGATAAAAAAAGAATGAACCGCTGTAATTAAATAAATTCATATATTCGCGATCCAATTAATAAAACAGAATAATAAAATGCTAATTGTTCAGGTGAAAGAAGGAGAAGGCGTTGAAAAAGCGCTGAAGAAACTCAAGAAGAAGTTTGAAAAAACAGGTACACTCCGTGAACTCCGCAAACGGCAGGTTTTCACCAAGCCGTCAATCGCTCGTAGAGAAACTATCAAACGCGCAAAACACAAGCAGCGCCTAATAGAAGCGGAAGAATAATCTTGTCGTTACCTATATTGATTGCGGATTGAATTCAGGTTCAGTCCGCAATATTTTTTTTATGACTACGTTTGTCATATAATTATCAGCCAGTGAATAAAAAATCGTTCATCAATTTTCTGAAGTTTGAAAAGCGGATGTCTCCACACACCGCTCTCTCCTACTCCACCGACCTTGATCAGTTTTACCTCTATCTGAAAAATGTTTACCAACTGGATGATATAAAGGAAGTGAATCATTCCGTCATCCGCTCATGGGTGGTATCGCTGATGGAAAATAAAATATCCGCCCGCTCGGTCAATCGAAAGATAAGCACACTGAAATCGTATTACAGGTTCCTTCTTCGTGAAAAAATTTTGGACACAAACCCGATGCATAAAATACAGTCGCCAAAAATCCCAAAACGATTACCCGTTTTTGTGGAAGAAAGCAAAATGAATAATTTTATTGAAGATATAATGTTTAAAAACAACTTTGAAGGAAAACGCAACTTTTTAATAATAGAAATGCTCTACTCCACCGGCATGAGACGCGCTGAACTGATAAACCTGAAAGAAATTGACATCAACTTCAATAATAGTACATTAAAGGTGCTTGGAAAAAGAAATAAGGAGCGTATGATTCCTGTTACTTCAGGATTAAAAGCACTAATCAAAGAATATCTTCTTGAAAAGAATAAAACCGTTGTGACAAAAAATAATTTCCTTTTTGTAACAAAAAAAGGAAACCAAATCAACCCTTCGTGCGTATATAAAACCGTAAAGGATTCATTAACCAAAGTAACAACACTATCAAAAAAAAGTCCGCATGTTCTAAGGCATACCTTTGCAACACATCTGTTAAACAACGGAGCAAACCTGAACGCAATCAAAGAACTACTTGGTCATGCAAACCTTGCCGCTACACAAATTTACACGCATAACACCATTGAGAAACTAAAATCTGTATATTCGAAAGCACATCCTAAAGCATAATCATTTAAACTTAATACTTATGAATATTCAAATCCACTCCATCCATTTTGATGCAGACGCAAAACTTCTTATTCTTATCAATAAAAAAGTAGAAAAACTCAGCCACTTCTTCGATGCAATTATCGGAAGCGAGGTGTACCTGAAAGTTGACAAATCCGATAATGCTGAAAACAAAGTGGTGGAAATAAAACTACATGTTCCGGGCAATGACCTATTTGTAAAACGCCAGTGTGTAACATTTGAAGAAGCTACCGATGAATGCACCGATGCATTAAAGCAGCAATTAAAAAAACGCAAGGAGAAATCCCGCAGAAGTTTAGCTCGAAGGAGAGAATCTGCATAGTTCATCTGGCAAACAAACCATAGTACTTTATTCTAAATATTTTTTTCAACCTGCTTGAGGTAAGAAATGTTTTCTACTTTTGCCCGCCCGAATGGCCGTTTATTCGGTCGGTCGGGCAATCGTTTTTTTGATTTTTGAATTTTAGCGGCCAGCGTAGCTCAGTTGGTAGAGCAACTGACTTGTAAAAAATTCCCTCCATTTTTGTTTTACTACCTTTTTAATATCTTTTTCATAGGAGAAACCTACTAAAATCTGTTGAAAAGATTTTTGTTATGTTTTGTCATTTTATGCTAATTTAGGGGTCTAATGTATGCTAAATTGTATGTCAAATTTGGGAATTGACTTTAGGCAGATAGCATTACTCAAAACAAATCACTATGCAAAACACCACCACTACCACCGCAGTAATTTTAGAAACCCGCTTTCCGTTAAAAGACGGAAGGTATCCAGTGAAACTCCGGGTAACTCATAGTAGGGTGCAGCGTTATTTTTCTTTGCGCGATAAGCATGGAAAAAAAATTACTATGCTTGAGGACGAGTTTGAATCCGTAACTGGAAAAAAACCGCGAGGGGAAAATAAGGAAATAGCAGTTTACCTGAACGAACTTGAATCGGCTGCCATTGATACAATAAAAGAGCTGTCTGTTTTTTCCTTTGAAGGTTTTGAGAAAAGATTTTTCGGTGGACACGGAGACGACCAAGATTTATTTACCGCGCTGAAAAATTCTGCTGACAGATTAAAAAGTGAAAACAGAATCGGAACGGCAAAACTATATGAGTGTTCCCTCAATTCATTTAAAAAATTCACAGGAAAAAATATTTTATTTTTTGAAAAAGTGAATTTAGATCTTCTGAATAAGTATGAAAAATGGATGTTAGAAAATAAAAATACTCTCTCTACCATCGGAGTTTATTTGCGGAATATCCGTACCTGCTTTAATGAAGCAATAAGAGAGGGGCTGATAAAAAATGAATTGTACCCTTTCAGCCGAAACAGGAACGACCATAAATACGAAATACCTGCCGGAAGCAATGTTAAAAAAGCAATATCAGAAAATGAAATTGGTTTAATTGCCTCTTATCCTACCATAGACGGAACGAGTGAACAGCGTTACCGCGATTATTGGTTATTCCTATTCCTTTGCAATGGAATAAATGTTACTGATTTTGCAAAACTGAAATACGAAAACATACAGGATGATGTTATCGTTTTCCACAGACAGAAAACAAAAAGAAAATTAAGAAAGAAACCGCGAGCCGTGAAAGTTGTCATTTCACAGGCATTGGGACGAATTATTGACCGATGGGGAGATAAACCGGCATTGCCCGAAGAATATATTTTCCCCATTCTGAAAAGCGGAATGACTGCGGAGCAGGAACTTGAAAAGACACACCAAACAATAAAACTGATAAACAAATACGCTGATAGAATCGGCAAAGCAGTTGGAATAAAAAACGGAATCACTTCCTACACAGCGCGACATTCGTTTGCAACTATCTTAAAATACAGAGGTGCAAGTACAGCGTTTATTTCTGAATCGCTCGGACATTCAAATTTACAAACCACTGAAAGTTATTTAGCCGATTTTGAAATTAAAGAAAAACGCAAGTGGGCAGCAGTAGTAGAACAGGCGATAAGAGGCGACAACTAAATTGCTTAGATATTAATGCAGTTTTTTATAATGAAAAAAGAGAAAATAAATCAAAGACAGTTGGATTAATAAAATCAAAATTTATTCGTAAAGCGAATGTGGAATAATATTTAAATCAGATTTTAATATTATTCCTTTCAATGACTTCTTCAACTTCTATTGGCAGTTTGAAATTACAAAGTCAAATAAAAATAAACCTCATTCAATTACAAAAACGAGTATCAAAAAATAAATATGCAGGTAAATAAATTACAGACACGGAAAACGGGTTTTTCAACACAACTAACCCTTAATAGTACGTTTTTATTTTCCAAATACAATGATGCAAAGTTGAGTTAAAAATAAAAATCTGAAAAAAATATGAAAGCGTGTTTCTGGACATAAAGTTAAAATGGAAAACATAGACCTCATAATTACAGCCGAAGATCGCGTGCAATATTCCGCAGATACAAACGGCAAAGAACTCACTCTGGCTATTAAACAACAAGAAAAATTTTTGGCGATACGCAAGCCGATTGACCTGCCCCGACTCCCGACTATAAGCGACATAAAGATTGAAGGTGGGCTTACAAAGGAAGACGAAGAAATAATTTCAAACCTTTCGGAGCGGTATATCTCTGAAAACAAAGCAAAAATAAATTTTGAAAACATAACGCAGCAAGAACTTCGGGAACTTCAAAAATATTCCGATGTCGCGCAAAAAATGACAAGAGATGAGATTTGGAAAATAATAAAGCCATATTTCTCCCTTGTGTTCAGAGTTCCGCTGTTTGACAAATTTCCTAAGATGAAAGAAATTGAAAAGAGGATGCAGAACGCTGATGTCAAGGGAGAAAATTATGCGCCCACAATGGAGTGGCTCGGTTATATAAGCCAGCAGATACTTTTTGCAAAAAAAGACCTGTTCAGGTTCAACATTGATTTCAGGGCGAGGATGTTCGACTACAAGGACAAGCCGATAGATTTCCTGCTCATGCTGTTGAAAGCGCAAAAAGAAATGTATCCGAAAAGAAAAGGCAGATTAACCGACACTTTTTCTGCAAAATTTGAATCTCTTATCCAGAGCCATGCGGAACTGATGGTCAAACTCAAAATGGAAAACCGCAGAGCGGAAGATTTTTTCGGCTCTACGTTTAATAAAATAAAAGATGATTTGAGGGTATTAAAAAACATTTTATATCAGTTTATTTCAGGCGGCAAGCCGTTAAGCATAAAACAGCAGATGCTACTGATAAGAATAATTGATGAATACACAAAGTCGCTGGAAATGATTTTTGCTGTGAGTCCAGATGAAAGAAATTTTTTTGAAAAAGAGTTGAACAGACCAGAAAAAAATACCGAACTCGCTATGCTGGAGATATACCACACTTTTGACGATTCTCCGATAACTACAAAAAGATATAATTTGCAATCCAAGAGTTATGTTGTTACCGCCTGCGAAATAATCAACTCAATCTATTTTAATTTTGAATCGGAAAAAACGATAATGCCCATATATAAAAACGGCATTTCACTGCCGAACCTTAAACAGTATCTCACCCAGTACTTTTCGTTTGAAAAATCCGACAGACCTATCATACGGCAAAAAACACTAAAGCGATTAGACAGACATAAAAATATAGTCGGCAATTTTTTTGACGTTATCGAAAAATATTAAGCAGATGAAATCAACAACGGCATTGCAGGCATCGGTAAAACAGGAATTTTTTGATTACCTGTCTTCTGGGGTTGAAGAAGCGGTTCGGCTCAACAGGGAAAATCTTGAAAAACATCTTGAGCAGGAAATAAATATTGAAAAAGCAAAAGCGATTATCGGGAAGCATACAAATTCAGACTTGCCCGTTTCACCTGAATTCTTTTTTGCATTCAGTTTGATTGACGAGATACCGCCAAATGCAGATTTTAGGTTCGTTCCAGAATTTGAACTGGATGGGATTTTAATCAGGACATCTAATCGGATTAACAATGCAATAGGAGTAAAAAAAATAGCATATCGTGAGAAGATAACCGATTTACTAAAACAACAATTATTTCCAGACATCAAATTAGAGAGTGAAAAGTCATCCATCTACGCAAAAAGGATTGTAAATAATATAAAACAGTTTGAAAAAGATTTCCGAAAAGAAATACACTCCTTTCATTATTCTTTTTACACACGAATAAAACATTTCATCAGCTCGAAGAAGCCCCAGTTGATTTTAGACGATGCGGTCGCCTGCTTCTGCAACAGAGAGAAAAAATATTATCAGAGAATTTCCAACTTCAGAACATACGAAGTTCAGTCGGAATTTTGCAAAGAATTTGTCAGGCATTGGGAAGAAAAAAAATGCAACGAAAAGGATGAAAATGAGGTGGTATTAACCATTGTGCTGAATACAATTTTCCCAAAGCTTTCGGAAGAACAAACCAAAGAAATAATTGCGATAGCATTGATAGAAGAAAAGGGAATTGAGTATGACAGCATCCGAAAAATTATTCCGTATGAAATACATGAGGAGGTTTGCGAGTTCCTGAGAGGATGCGAAATACAAAGCAAATATGAAATTGAAGAACTTAGAAAATTTCAGGAAGAACAGGCGGAAAAAAGTGCTATAAGGAATGCGGTCAGAAAAACCCGACAAACATTTACGCGACAGTTAAAAGGAGTAATCTCCCAAGAAAAAATTGTAGATGTAATTTGGAAACTAATAAAGGAAGGGAAAGAAATCAACGGTGATACCATCCGAAATTATTCCCATATCCCATCACAGAAGATTTGCGATTTTCTGGAACGCGAATTCAAACTTAGGAACATAAAAGTAGAAGCAGAAGTAAACATCGCGGTGAAAAAAAGAGGGCTCTTGAATATCAATAAAATTCATGATGAATTGGAAATACATAAATCTTTTAGCATTAAAAGTGTAGAAACACATAGTTTTTTCAATTTGGTATTGCTCATAAATAGAATCAGGAGAAATCTGATTTTCAAAAATATGACATCATTCCTATACAGCGAATGTCTTAGCATTTTAGATTTAGAAAAATTCAAGACACGAAACATAGAACAGCCACGATTAGCCGACATCCTCCCTTCATATGTAAAATTCCTAAAAGAAAGCCAATACTGGCACATCATTGAAAAGGATTTCGATGAAAAATTATTTTATCAGCAATTATCTGACAGGTGGCTTAAATCTCTTTATCCCAAAGTTCAAATGTTTACAGGAAGTCGGAAAGAAGAAAAAAAGAAGAATAAGATTGCCGAAATTAAATACATCCTTGAGCAGTATAGCCCGAAGTTTTATCCCAGTAAAATGACGACTGTCTACATAGAGGGCAAGAGAAAGGAAATCATCAGGCACATCATCATAAAATTAAATTCTGATAATGTTACTGTTGTTCCAGTTGGCTATGAGGACTTGATAAAAGTCAAAAAGGGAGAAAAGTTTCTAACTATGGAATATTTTCCTGAAGGGAAAAAATATGAAATCAGTTATGAAGAACTTGATGTAACAAAATTAGATTTGATTTTATCTCGTCTCAGAGAATTGAATAAAGAAGTAGATGAAGAAGCAAAAGCGTTGGATAAATATTCTGAAGAATGGAAAGATTTATTGAGAACCAACAAGGAGTTATGTGAATTCTGCGAAAGACAGGATATATTAACATCGAAGAACAGCCACCCTTTGTATGAGATAATGACTGGGGGAAATTTATCAAATATCGGGTGCATAAATGTACTGAATGTTCTGTATTTTTTGTTCGAGGGAGAAGTTGCTCAAGATTTTTTTAATGATGCAGATTATATTTTATTTCACCAAAATATCATTATTGTTAAAAAGCGCGGAGAACTAATCGGCTTACCTCCCACAAAAAGGTACGAGAAATTCACCTTGAAAAAACTGGATTCGACAATACAACTGGCGGAAGATGTAGGGGGAATTCAACGGGAGAGATTCCGCTTCATCCTGAACGGAATATTTGAAAGAAAAACCAAACTGCATTTCTATAATCAAAGTGGAAATATTTTTATTGATTCTTTAAGCAGAACTACGGGCATAACTTTTGTGAATGGCAATGAGCAGTTGAGTTGGGGGACGGTCAGCGATTTAGTCAAAGAAGGGCTAACTAATTTTCTGAATGACTTTTCGTTTATCTTTCCTAAAAAAATTTCACACATATACCTGTCCATCGTTCCGCCAAAAAACCGAAAGCCGATTCCAGAAGACGAAAAAGAATTATTATTTTTTATCGAGAGAATAAGAGAAACAGAGGATGTTAGTTTATCAACCGAATTTCGGTTCACTCAGGAAGATTTGATTCTTCTCGGCAGGACGGGCAGATATTCGGGCGTGCTTTTGTCAAGGGCGTTGGGCGTGATATTCAATAAAGAAATCCAGAACGATTGTGCTGAATTCAAAAAAGCAGTCGGACAGCAAGCCATCGCCATCGCGGAAAGACATTTTGCAATGAGGGGCATATCGGTTTCGGAAACTAAATTGCTTAGAAAAATATTTATTCAAAACGGGATTAAGTTTATGCAAAGCAAGGAGCAACTTGCAGAGCCGATACGGAACTTTATGAGTAAAATTTTTGAACAAAGCAAGCAAATCGGCAGTTCCGACCTCATCATACATTCTTAATGATTCTGAATATTTTTTTATACTATAGTTTCGTGACCCTTCAGCGAACAATATTTTTTGAAGTCCGTACGTTCACCTGAGATTAAAGAAAAACGCAAGTGGGCGGAAATAGTGGAACAAGCAACTCGAGGAGGAGAAAAATAATAGCATTTGTTTAGGAATTAAGATAAAAAAGAATTTACAAAAATATTATGCAATTTCGATTTTCAAAATGAAGCAGGACAAAAAAACACATAAGGAGAAAACATACAGTATTGAAAATATTACTTACCACCACTGCTATTGCGCTTTACTAAGAATAAAAGATAAATTTGGAGAAGGTATTTTTCAAAACTATCGCAATATTCTGACTTATGTAATGGAAGCAAAGGGTATATTTAAAAGTATAGACGATAAAGATGCTTTAAGGCGTATTCTTTCAGACGAGGAGATAAAAAATATAGACCTTTCAACTGGAATTGGCAATTTAAAACTGCACCAACTAATTAACCAGATGGATTTTTGTTATGCTCGTACAGATAGAATTTTCTTCTTCGATAACAATAAAAAAATTATTCCCTATTCTCATCAAACATATTTTCTTTTCCTAACAATTTGCTTGAATAATTTCAGTGATGATTCGGTTAAAAAAATCCTTGCCCATCAATATTCCACATATCCGAACAAGAAAGAATTTCTGCATACACTTAGGGTGAATGTGCGAGAACATGCGGGGAAAATAATTCCTTCTCACAAAGCAGAAACAGTTATGGAATGGATTGAAGTAAAAAATAAAACACAATCCTCGTCAACTAAACTTAAAAAAGCACCTGCAATAAAAGAATCACCTGAAAGAATAGATAATAAGCGAGATGGATTACAAAGAACTCTTTTAGATTTTCTGAATAGAAATAGAAATTTATTTTCATTCATAATAAAAAATTATTCAAATGCCTCTCCCAAAAACCTTGCTTACTTAATTTTTGCTTTAAATGAATTGAGTGTTAATGGTGAATCCTTACTGTCGGATAAAATTGAAAATATAAATCAAACCGAATTATATGAAGCATTAAAAAATGAGTTAGGCGACATTGGAGTAAGAGCATCATTAAATGCTCAAATAAATATTATAAAAAATAAAAACAGGCGCGGAGATGAAGCAAAAATAAAAACCGATAAACTCCGTATTACTTCATTACTTCTGCCTTTGAATAGCCCTTCCAAATGAAACTCCTCGACCCAAGGGTCGAGGTATCAGAAATACAAATACAGTTGCCCTATGCTTACTTACCATATAAATTTACACATTCTGCCACGACCCAAAGAGTCGGGGAATTCTTCTGATTAAAAATTTTTGTAGCAAAAAGTTTGCAAAAAACGCAAAAGGTTTGCAAAAAAAACAAAAACATCCTGCCTTAGTTTTGGCTCAAATAAAAGAGCAAAACTATGGATACTATCATTGACAATCCCTTCGCTGTCTTAGATAGACGGCTGAACCGCATTGAGAATCTACTTCTTGACCTCAAGCATTCCCCAAAAGAAACGAGCAACCACCACGACCCCGACCTGCTCGACATAAAAGGTGCAAGCCACTTGCTTGGCATTAGTATAGACGGCATATATGGCAAAATTCATGATAAGACCATACCTCACATTAAGCGGAAAGGAGTTAAAAAAATTTATTTCAGTCGGGCTGCCCTGCTATCCTGGCTAAACGAAGGCGAACAAAAAACTCGTAAGCAAATTAAAGAGGAAGCGAAAGAAGCTCAAATAAAAAAATAAATAAATCAATAATATAAACATCAACTAAAACAAATCAACATGCGAAAAGTAGAATTCAATGTGCCATCCGAAGTGATGGTAGAGTTTGCCGAAGAATTGGTAAACCGAAACTTAAACAATTCCATCATCGGCTCAAACGAAGATGGAGAAGTCATTATCGAGGTCGAATACGACAAAAACGAAAGCGGTGATGTGGATGCACTGGAAGACCTCCTTGACGACCTTATTGAAGAAAGTGAGGACGAGAACGAAGATTAATGCAAACTGGCAGCACTTTATACTTTAATCCAACGTCAGCCCAATGAAACGTCCGGCAATCTTATTCTATACTGGCGACTGGCTTAGTGATACAAAACTCAGTAGTTGTTCTCTGGCGGCACAAGGGTTGTGGATTAACTTACTCTGCGTGATGCACGATTCGGAAGATTACGGAAAATTTTGCTTGAGCAAAATTGAAGCAACCGCTCAACCAAAAGTGCAAGCAAAATCTGAAATCTGTTTGACGCTGACACGCATGATGAGTGGGGGTCCGGAAGAAATCTCATCGCTTTTAAATGAACTTTTAGAAAAAAAAGTGGTGAAAATTGATACAGACGGATACATATTTTCCAGCCGGATGATTCGAGACGAGTATCTGCGAAAGGTCAGAACGGCAGCAGGTTCTAAAGGTGGAAAAAAATCTTCTTTTAAAAAAAAATTTGCTCAGGCAAACATTGACAATGACCATGAAATTGAAAAAGACAATATAAAAGATTTAAAAGAGGGTGCAGGGGGAACATTCCAAAAGCCAACCTTAGAAGAAATTATGGCGTATTGCAAAGAACGAAATAATCAGGTAGATGCTCAGGCATGGATGGATCATTATGAATCTAACGGCTGGATGGTAGGGAAAAACAAAATGAAGGACTGGCACGCCTCAGTTCGCACTTGGGAAAAAAATAATTTTCAAAATAATGTGAAACAAAAACCCTGTAAAATAGACATAGATAAAATTGACCATACTTCACGATGAATTTAGACCTGCTTAATATAATAAACCATCAACCCGTAACCATTAAGCAGGTTCGTTACAACTTTAATGAAGTCATGGAAGCAATTTTGTATTTAGGACAAAAGTTTATGCCGATCAGTTCTGGTGAAAAGAAATTTATATTAGAAGAAGAAAGGTTAAATCTATACACACAACTCATTTATTATTTCTTCAATGATGATAAATTCAAAGGCGATTTAGGAAAGGGACTTTTTATTCATGGGGGAAAGGGAACAGGCAAAACATTGGCTCTGAAAATATTCCGAGCCCTCGCTTCTAATCGTTTACTGTTGTCTGGCAAAGGATTCAGAATGTTTAATTGCGATGAAATAGTTGCAGATTACGAAACATCTGGTGCGAAATGTTTGAGTAATTATTACAAAGGAAATATTTTCTTTGATGACATAGGAGATGAAAATAGGCAGGCACTTCATTACGGCACAACCAGAAATGTAATGAAAGATATTATGACAAGACGATATAGAGAATTTACGGACAATGGTTCGATGACTTACATTACGAGCAACTTTAATGTGAAATTGATCGAACAGGAATATGGAGCTCGCATTGAGGATAGATTTAAAGAGATGTTCAATGAACTAATACTCACTGGAGAAAGTTTAAGAAAATAATTATGTCATTTCTCCAGAACACACATCTTGCGGAGTTTTCTAAATTTTTACATAAAACATCCTGATTGAACAAGCACAACACCGCTACAACACCAATGCAGAACGCAAAAACATCGTTTATACAACGCTCCATGTTCATTGCAAAGCCGATCCGCACTTGTAAGAAACGCTAAAAATCGTTATTGCATCGTTGCGAACTCGTTAAATAACGTAAAATAGTAGTTGGGATACGATTGCGACTGGTTAAAAATCCTAACTATGAGTTTATTTTCTAAAAAACTACCGAACTATTGTCAATACAAACGTATAAAAAAAATATTTCACCTTTTCTTCTGATTACTATAATCAGGAATGAAAACCATGTAGCAAAAGCATTTCCAGTAATGTCTGATTAACCGCAATACTTTGTTCTTCTTCTTTCTGTCGGTTTTCATTTGAGCAATTCTCGTTTGATGTATTCTATTGAAGTACTGAAAGCATTGGATAACTCATCAATTTTTGAAATCAATTCTTTAATTTCTTTTTCTACTTTTATTTTTTCTTCCTCATAATGAGCAGCGCCTTCTGGATCAGAAATATCACTATCAAACTTGTATGCCCAAAGAGTATTGACTATTACAAGTTTTCTATTTATTAATTTTCTTGCCTGCTGAACTAATTCTTTGTAATCACTCCAATAATTTATCTTTTCGATTCTGAAGTAAACTGTTAATTGAGTGCTTTTCTCATTCAAAAAAATTAATTCGTAATCACCGATGATTTGATTTTCAAATCTGGTAGATGAAAGTAAAACGGAACTTCCATAGGTTGTTTCACTTTGTATTACCGATATGTTAAATCCTTTTTCTTCCAGCCAATCCAGCCGAATTTCTTTTTGACCGGACGAATAAAGTTCATCCAGAATTTGTTCATTGGTTTTGTTGTTCGTGTTTTTCATTTGTATAAAAATTAAAAGCGTGGGACATTCAGCCCATCCGCTTAGGAGTACCACGAAGCACTCGTTACACAGACAAACCAAAGCCCACGCTTAACGTGAGCGTTTGAATTTATCCTCGTGTAACTTGAAAATTCGTGGTTTCCTAAGCGAGAATTATCCTAACGCAATATTTTATTTACACTGACTTTCTTAAATCATTATTGCTATTTTTGTTTTTGTTTGATTATTGAATAACACCTCATGGTAACAAATGTAGATGTTTTTTAAAGATGAGTATTTCCACCTTCAACGAATCCCAAACCCGTTACAACCTCATTGACCCTGATCTGGTCAAGGCGGGATGGAACCTGGCTGACCGCACATCGGTTGGCTTTGAAATTCCGGTTGAAGGTTACGATGCTTCTCCGCAAAGCGGGATTACTGATTATTGTTTATTCAGGAGCAACGGTGAAGTATTGGCAGTAATTGAAGCCAAGAAAACAAGGCGCGATGCAAGAGTAGGCAAAGAGCAAGTGCTTCGTTATGTAACCGAAATCGCCAAAAAACAATCCTTCCGCCCTTTTGCTTTCATGGCGAATGGGGAAGAAATATTTTTCTGGGACACGGAACAATATCCTGAAAGATTAGTTGCCGGATTTTTTTCTAAAGAGAATCTTGAACGACTACTTCACCTCAAACAAAACAAACTTCCGCTCAACGAAATAAAGATCAAGGACAATATTGTTAATCGTTCCTACCAAATTGAAGCTATCAGAAGGATTTCCGAAGCCGTTGAAAAAAGAAAAAAGCGAAAGGCATTGCTCGTGATGGCAACCGGAACCGGAAAGACAAGAACAATAATGGCTCTGATAGATGTTTTCCTGCAAGCACGGCAGGCGCAAAAAGTTTTATTTCTTGCTGACAGAGACAGTTTGGTTGACCAGGCATTGACCGATGGTTTCAAAGTTCATTTGCCAAACGAAGCAAGGACCCGCATCCGCACTTTCAATATTGATAAAACCACCCGCGTGTATGTAAGCACATTGCAAACGCTGGAGTTATGCTATGAAAAATTTAATCCTGCCGAATTTGATTTGATTGTTTCCGATGAGTGCCATAGAAGCATTTACAATAAATACACCGATGTACTTGCCTACTTTGATGCGGTTCAAATTGGCTTAACGGCAACCCCCGCGCATTTTCTTGACCGAGATACTTTCCGGTTTTTTGAGTGTGATGGAACTGCACCAACTTATCTTTATAAATATGATGATGCAGTTAAGGAAGGATACCTTGCCGATTACAATGTGTATTCCGCTCAAACAAAATTTCAGCGGAAGGGAATAAAAGGAGTGGATTTATCCGAAGCAGATCAGGAATCGCTGAAAGAACGAGGCATCAATCCCGAAGACATCAACTTTGAAGGGACAGATTTGGAAAAAAAGGTAACGAATAAGGATACCCTTGTCCGGCAGTGGGAAGAATTCATGGATGTTTGCCACAAGGATGCCGGAGGACAGCTTCCTGCAAAGACCATCATATTTGCTATTACTCAGAAACACGCCATCCGTTTGGAAGAAACCTTCAATGAAATGTATCCCGAACACAAAGGGCAGCTTGCGCGTGTGATTACATCCGGTGTGGAGCGCGCAAGTGATTTACTGGCAAAATTCAAGAAACAGGATATGCCCCGCATTGCGATCTCAGTAGATATGCTCGATACGGGTGTGGATGTTCCCGAAGTGATGAACCTTGCATTTATGAAACCTGTTGGCTCGCAGATAAAATTCTGGCAGATGATCGGGCGCGGAACAAGGAGTTTGGAAGCGTGTAAGCATTTAGAATGGCTTCCTGAAAATAAAAAAGATAATTTTCTCATTGTTGACTTCTGGGAAAACTTTGAGCATTTCAACATGATGCCCAAAGATGAGAACGGCATAAAGCAGATTCCGATTCTTGTTTCCATTTTCAATACGCGACTGAGCAAGTTGGAAATTTTAATTGGCGACCAGAGCGGAGAGGACTTTCAACGCATCGTGAAAGAGTGCCGTGCCTACATTGCCCGGATTCCACTTGACTCTTTCACTGTGAAAAAAAACATCAAAGATGTGCGCGAAACATGGGAAGATGATTTCTGGAAATTCCTTACGCCTCAAAAAATTGAACTGATGAGAATGAAAGCGGCTCCGCTCCTGCGTTTTGTCCCCGATGTGAATATGGCGGAAGCATTTTTTACCAGCAAGATGGAACGCTGCGGGCTTTACATGCTGCAAAAGAAAGATACTGCCACGCTCATCAACTCCATTCGTGAAGATGTGGATTTGCTTCCACCGAATTTACCGCAAGTGCAGGAAAAAATTACTTACCGTGAAGCCGTTCTCTCCACAAAGTTTTGGACCCAGCCCCAACTGAAAAACATTGATGAAGCAAAGACCGCCCTTTCCCCTCTGATGAAATACAAGCGTGAGAAACCTTCTCTGATTGTTGAACTTGGTTTGGATGATGTGATTGATTCCCGCAAGTGGGTGATTGTAAAACAAGGAGGAAAGGAAGGACAGAAAATGATGGTGGAGGAATACAAAAAGAAAGTGGAAGAAAAGATTGAGCATTTGGCAAGCAAAAATACTGCGATACAAAAACTGAAAAAAGGTGAAGCCGTTACATTAGATGATTTAATTTCTTTGGAAAGCACTCTGGAAATTGAACTTGGAACGGATGAAATTACTTTGAACGAAGACAACATGCTGAAAGCGTTTGGTGTGCGCGTTGGAAGTTTGGTTGACTTTTTAAAGCATGTGCTGAAATTAGAAACCTTGCCGAGCTACGAGCAGATTGTACGCAAGGCGTTTGATGCGTTTATACTGGAACATAATTACAATGCCGACCAAACCCGCTTTTTGCGAACTGTGCAAACTGTGTTTTATCAGAAACGGAAACTGGAAGAAGCTGATCTATATGAAGCACCATTTACAAATTTTGGAATGAATGCGGTGGAAAAATTATTTACAGAAGAAGAAATAAAACAACTTGTTGAGTTAACAAGGAAATTGGTAGCCTAATGATCTTCAAATTTATAGATAGACTAAATATTGGAGTTAATAACTTAGACTTAGAAGCATTAGAGTATAGCACAACGCCCTATTCTATTCTACTATACCAACATAAAGGAGATTTTACGGCAACTGCTCAATGTTTCCAAAATTCAAATCAAACAGAAGTACAAAATAAATTTAAAGCCTTTTTTAAATTAGCTAAGGATAATGATGTTTCTGTTGCTATGACACCAGAATATTCTTGCCCATGGTCAGTCCTATCTGAACTTATTTCAACACCTACGCTTCATCCTGCAAGCAGAAAATTATTCGCTATAGGATGCGAATCAATAAACAAGGATTTGCTTAGGAGTTTCAAAAGCACACACACAAGCGATGAAGTTGTCATCTATTTTGATGAAACATTACTAACAGCAAATGGAAATTTCTTCGACCCTTTATGTTATCTTTTTAAATGCGATAATAAATTATTTGTATTGATTCAATTTAAAACTGAGCACATGGGTGTTTGGACAAATGACTTGGAGAAAAATAATTACATAAAAGGAAATGAAATTTATGTTTTAAGAAATAATGAAAATTCTATTTATCTCTTCTCTCTAATATGCTCGGAAGCTATGAATTTTTCGACCCATGTAAATATAGATAGCTTACTTGAGAATAAGTGGAGAGATAATCCATATATTATCTTAAATCCACAGCTTAATCCGAAACCAAATAGCCCAGAATTCAAACGATTTAGAGAAAAAATATTAGACTATTCATTAAAGGATTTGATATGTTTAAATTGGGCGAAAGGAACGACTTTGGCTCTATCTCCTTTGATAGCGAAATTCAGCAGAAGCGGAATTCACATTAAAACCCACCATATAGATTTTAACTCCGATGCTAAATTCATTAATAATCATGCAAAAGGTCTGTATTATTTAAATAATAAAAATGAAAAACACTCACTCTATCTGAGCTCAAAAGAATTAATCTATTTGATTCAATGCCAAAAACCAATACTAAGTGGCTTGCCAAATGCCCAATTAAGAAAAACGGAACCAGAGGTACGAAAACTATTCGGTTGGAATAATTTAGATATTATCCCCATTGAGTCTGTAAATGATGGATTTACTGAATTACTGAATAGACAAAGTTGTACTTCTGCCTACTTGAGAGACAGCAATGTTTGTTTTGTGGACAAGGAAAGGCTAATTAATTTATGTAATGGAAAGATAGATTCAATCGGAAGCAAATGGCACTTAATAATCAATTTATATTCTTTTGAAGAGGACGAGAACTGGATAATTAAACGAGCAACGTTTATTGAAGACGAAGAAGGCGAAAGTGAAAGATTAAATCAGCTAAAGGCTATCGAGTATTTAAATACGCATCTTATCAACAGGGGAGATGATTTTCCTCCCATTCTTAATACATTCAAAGGCAAACTCATTGATGAAGTAAAGTTTGAAGCCACACCTACATACTTACATAATCTAATTTGTGGTATTGATAAAGCAACCGTAGCATATATAGGTGAAAAAAGTGAAGGGTATGCAAATAAGGCTTTAAGTGATATTAAAAATATTTTTCAAGACCCATCACTTTCTCGCATTGTTGTATGGCGAAAGACTTCAATGACCGAGAACACATTTTCGTGTGTTAGCTCACATTACCCATCTATTTCGGACACATCAGCCTATTCGACAAATTCAATTAATAAAGAAGGATAATATCATGAATAAAGATATAGTTGAGAATATTATTGGCAATAAATTCAAAAACATAATTGAAGTGCCACATCATAAGATACTTAAGGCGGAATATCAGCCAGACAAAAAAACAGCAGCAGTTTTCTATTTTGATTACGATGAAACACTCCCTAAGGATTTAAACGAGTATCAAGAAAAATATTTAGTTTCCGATTATTATAATAATCCAAGTTATTTACAATGGAACTACTATTTAATATTTTTACGAGATGCATATGACCCTGTTTCTAAAAAAATAATCGAGCAAAATGATATTTTAACAAGGAAGTATTTATTTAAGCCGGAGGAATTCAAGAAATTTTTCGAGTATAAAAAAACAGAAAAGGAAGTTCAGAAAAATATTGTTGTTGATTGGGTAAAGAAACTTAATTCAGTAGATTTAAATGAAGTATATAATGCCGAACCGTATACAGAAGCCATCGATAGATTCGTGAATGAAAAGGTTTTAAAGGAGGAAGAATATGTTCAGCCAGAAAAACAAAACTCACAGGGATTACATTTAAACTATATAAATGAGATAAAGCTAACCGACAACTACCGGCAATACCCAATTGGCGAAAGAAACTATGTTTTTGGAAAAGTTAATTTGATAGATGGTGTAAATGGTGTTGGAAAGACCTCGCTGTTGGAAGCCATTGAAATGTTGTTGTGTGGTAAATCCATTAGAAATCCTGCATATAATGAAACTGCGGGAAGCATTAGAGGATTTTACAATCTGGAACGAGTTGAAGACGAGTATTCTCCGAGCGATAATGCTAAATATCGGGAAAGGGATTTGCTTTGGTATGAAAATGACTATTCAAGAGGCAACCAGCTTCAGGAGTCTTTTGGTAGATACAATTTCTATTATTCTGATGCAGCATTTAATTTTCAAAATAATACAGACAGCAATGCCATAATAAAATATCTTTCAAGAATTGCTCTTGGTTCTGAATTTGGCAGAATAAAGGGAAGATTAAATGGGTTCAAAGATCGGCTTAATCCTATACATAGGGATTATTTTGCTCAGATTGAAAACAATAAACTCCAAATACAAAATGCAGAAAAAACTATAAACGAGGAAAAACAAAATCTCAATATTGAAGAATCTTACAAAACATTTGTTACTGTTTGTAAAGACTATAAATGGAATAAGGAGATTCCCAAATTTTCACTATTAAATATTTCAGAAATTGAAAAGGAAATTGTTGAAGTGCAAAATTTACTTAATAGCCTGCTACAACTCCTTCCAGCATACAAATTGGTTTGTTTGAAGGATTGGATTGTAGAAAAAGAAAGGATCGAGCTCTTAGAGCAAGAGTTTTCCGCTGCTTTTAATAGTTTTGAGATTATGCTTAAGGAGAAAAATAAAATAATTGAAACAAAAGCGCCTATTGATTTAAAATACCAGTTACTACTTGAAAGTGAAAAATATTTTGCTCATCCTGAATATTTTAAAGTAGATGGTCTTAGGGTAAAGATAGATGAACGCGCAAAACAAATAAATACTCTTAATGCGATAATTGAACAATTAGTAAAAATTGATAAATCCATTTTTGAAAATGAAGCGAGAACACTTCAAGAGTATAAAGCGAATTATTTAAACGAATTAAATAAGTGCAAGGAGGATAAAGCTAAGATAGAATTGGAAATAATTTCTTCAAAGGAGAAATTGAATTTTATTCAGAATATTATTGTTGAGATTAAAGCAAAAGGTAGGGATTATCTTCATCATGATAATGAATTAACAGATTGCCCTTTATGCGAGACACATTTTGCTTCACATGATGAATTGTTTCAAAGAATTAATAGAGCGGTTTCAGAACTTGCAGATTCAATGAAATTGGAAAAATTAAATCAAAGTTTAACTAACACTACTCAGATAATAATATCGACAGAATATTTATTAAATCAGGTATTGCTGATTGAAAAAATTACCGCCTTTCAATATAAAGCGAACAGGGGGGCTGATTCATTAAAAATAATAATGAAAAACATAAATAGCGATATAGAGAATCTTGAAAAATGTAAAAATGATTATGACAATTTAGTTAATCTTAAAGCCGTAATGAGTAATGACGGGGTCAATGAAGATAGTTTCAAGCAATTAAAAAATAGGATCACGGAGATATTTCCAGAAATGAAATTTATTCCTGAAGATATTACTCTGCAAAGCAATTATAAAATACTACTTGAAAATGATGCAAATAAAATAAATGAGGAGATTGCCATATTAACTTCTAAGATTGAATCTCTGAATGAAAAACTAAAGAGCTATGTTACCACACTTGAAAGCAGACCTAATTATTCAGAATTCCATTTACACCTTAGTGAAAGAAAGTCAATTATTGAGTTTGCTATAAAGTGTTTTAACGAGATAAAGCAGTATTTGGAATTGACTCCTGAAGAAAAAATAATGGAAATTAGTTTAAAAATTCAAAATATTTCTTCATTACTTTTAAATATAAAAAATGACCAAGCTCTTTTAACTCAATATAAATTAGCTGAACAAATAAAATCAGTAGCGTTAAAAGCCAATGAAGGATTAATTCCTAAAACTATAAGATTAAAGAATGCATTAGATGTAATCGGAGAAATCTTGGAAAAAGATTCGGAGGAAAAAGTATTGACTGATTTTATTGCTAAAAATCTTTCAGAGATTCAGGATGTATTTTCAAATATTCATTCTCCTTATGAATTTAAAGACGTTGTTTTTAGAGACGGTAAAGTGTATTTAAATTTGCTTAGTGGTGAAACAGATAGACCAATAACAAAAATTAGTTCTGGTCAAAGATCTGCATTAGCCCTTTCAATATTTTTATCACTGAACAAAAAAATTAACAAAGCTCCAAATATCCTACTGTTTGATGATCCGGTAACTTATACGGATGACATGAATATTCTTTCGTTTTTGGATTATTTAAGAGAGATTGTTATTAATGAGAATCGTCAGATTATTTTTGCTACGGCAAACAAGAAACTTGCAGGGTTATTTGAAAGAAAATTCGCCTTTTTAGATGAAGGTGATTTTAAGAAAATCCCATTGACCAGATAATATGCTCACCAACCCCGCCCTCAAATCCCAAGTAGATGCCCTCTGGAACCGTTTCTGGAGCGGAGGTATCAGCAATCCGCTTACTGCCATAGAGCAGATGAGTTATTTGATTTTCCTTAAACGGCTGGAAGATATGGACAATGCGCGCGCTGCTGCTGCCAAGCGAAGGAAGACCGATTTCAAATCCGTGTTCATCGGAAAAATGGATGTTGGAGGAAGAAAAATTGACAAAGAAAAATGCCGTTGGAGTTACTGGAGCCAGTTGCCGGGCGATGAAATGCTCCGGCATGTGCGCGACACCGTGTTTGAGTTCCTACGCAATCTCGGAAGTGAAACCAGTTCCTTCACTCAGCACATGGAAGATGCCATGTTCAGCATACCCAAAGCATCGCTCTTGCAGGAAGCTGTCAAGATTATTGACGACATGCACATCAGCGAGCAGAATATTGATGTGCAGGGCGACCTCTACGAATACCTGCTCGGACAACTTTCTACTGCCGGAAAAAACGGGCAGTTCCGCACCCCGCGTCACATCATCCGCATGATGACCAAACTCATTGACCCGAAGATAGGCGAGCGTATATGCGATCCTGCTGCGGGTACTGCCGGATTCCTGGTCTCAGCTTACGAACATATTTTGGAGAGCAACACATCACCCGATATTCTCACTTACGATGAAGAAGGCAAGGCGCATAATCTGATAGGTGATAAGATCACTAACCCGAAATTGCATGAGTTCCTAAAGAGCCGTGCGCTTACCGGATTTGACTTTGATGCCACGATGGTGCGTATGGGTGCGATGAACCTGATGCTTCACGGTGTGGATAATCCAAATTTCAAATATGCCGATGCGCTCTCCAAACAATTTTCAGAAAAACAATGTTACGATGTGATTCTCGCCAACCCTCCTTTCAAGGGAAGCATTGATGAAAGCGATGTGAACGAACGGTTCAGCACAAAAACCAGTAAGACCGAACTTCTTTTTGTGGAACTGATCTATGACTTGCTGGTAACAGGCGGACGCGCTGTGGTGATTGTTCCCGATGGCGTTTTGTTCGGCACAAGCAACGCGCATCAGGGAGTGAGGCAAATACTTGTGGATAAATGCAAATTAGAAGGAATTATTTCCATGCCATCGGGCGTTTTCAAACCGTATGCAGGAGTAAGTACCGCAGTTTTGATTTTCACCAAGGGCGGAATAACCGACAAAGTTTGGTTTTACGATATGAGTGCTGATGGTTTTTCATTGGACGATAAGCGCCAGAAGATTTCAGAAAACGATATTTCTGACATCCTGAAAAAATATCCTGAACGCAAAACAGGAAAGAATGTGGTGCTGGTGAAAGAGGATGAAATCAGAAAAAATAAATACGACCTCAGCATTTCCCGCTACAAGGAAGTGAAGCATGAAGTGGTTGAATACGAAAAGCCGGAAAAGATTATGGATAAGATTTTAATGCTGGAAGAAGAAATAGCAGATTATGTGAAAGGAATAAAGAAAAGTTTGTAAATGAAATTAGGAGAATTAGTATCCGAAATCCGTTATGGATTTACAGGTAGTGCAATTCCAGAAAGGAACGGAGTTGGGTTTATTCGCGTTACTGATATTGATGAATATGGAAAAGTTGATTATGCAACAGTCCCTGGAGTTTTAATAAATGAAAAAGAAGTTCCACGATATTTGCTTCAAGACGGAGATTGTATTATTGCAAGAAGTGGTTCTGTTGGGAAAGCCCATATTTATTTTGGTAAAAATTCTAAAGAAGTTTTCGCTTCATATCTTATCAGGTTAAGATTTGATACAAAGAAAATCTATCCGAAATATTTTGGTGCTTTTACCCATTCTAATTTTTACTGGAAACAAATTTTAAGTAATAAGAAAGGCGGAGTTCAACAAAATATTAATACAGATGGATTATCTCGAATTGAGATTCCTGTTCCCGATTTAAAAACCCAACAAAAAATCGCCAGCATCCTTGAGCAAGCCGATGCAGCGCGGCAAAAGCGCAAACAAGCAAACCAACTCACAGAACAATTTCTTCAATCTGCCTTTCTTGAAATGTTTGGAGACCCGGTGAGGAATGAGAAAGAATGGGACATAAAAACATTTGGAGAATTAGTGGAAGGACTAAAATATGGAACTTCGCTTCAGTGCTCAACAAAATTTCAAAAAGGGTTCTTGCCAGTTTTACGAATTCCAAACATTATCGGAGGAAGTATTAACGAAGACGATTTGAAATATTGCAAACCCGAACCGAATGAAATTGAAAAATTAAAATTAAAAAATGGAGATATTCTCTTTGTAAGGTCAAATGGGAATCCAGAATATATTGGAAGATGTGCAATATTTAGCAAAGAAGAAGAATTTATTTATGCGTCTTACTTAATAAGAGCGCGATTACAAAGTTTGTCAATCGTACTTCCAGTTTTTTTACAATTCCATTTTTCATACGCTTCATACAGAGGGGAAATGTTACGAAGAGCAAAAACTACTGCTGGTAATTTTAATATTAATACAGAATCCTTAAGAAGTTTAAAAATTATTCTTCCACCTCTTTCACTCCAACAAAAATTCGCCTCGCTGGTGGAGCGCGTAGAAAAACTGCGTGAGAAGCAAAGAGAAAGTGAAAGAGAGTTGGAGAATTTGTTTCAGAGTTTGATGCAGAGGTATTTTGGATGAAAATATTGTTGTAAATTTGTCTTAGTAAAAAATAACTACAATGAGCGAAAACGAAAAATTCAAAAAGCTGCTGAAAGGCGCAGCAAAATCAGCAAGACGGAAAGCATCACGGAAAAACCTTCCTATTGCCATTTCTGAAAACGGAGAAGTGAAATTGATTTATCCGAATAAGAAGGTTAAAGTTTTACGCAGGTCGCGTCAGTACAAAAAAGCATCCTGAAAACATGCAGCCGCGTTTTAGAATGTTTGCCGGTCCTAACGGCTCAGGAAAAACCCATCTCTTTAATTTTCTACGCAGCAAATCCTACATTCACACCGAAATATATGTGAACGCGGATGAGATTGAACAAAAACTTTCTGAATCGCTTCGGTTTCATTTTAATGCCTATCGGGTAAAAGTTTCGGATGAGGACTTCAAAAAACACATCCGGCAATCGGGTATTCTCAAAAAAATACAGGATAAATCTTTTCTCAAAAAAATAAATATTCAAGGCGGTGTTTTGAAAATGAACATCCGAAAAGGTGAATTGAATTCATACATCGCTTCTTTTATTGCTTCGTATCTCTCGGAAAAACTTATTGAAAGCAAACAATCGTTTTGCTATGAAACGGTTTTATCCCATCCTTCAAAACTCAAATTACTGGAACAAGCAAGAAAGAAAGGATATAAAACCTATTGTTATTTTGTATTTACAAACGACTGGCATTTAAACATTGAACGGGTTAAACTGAGGGTAAAGCAAGGCGGACACGATGTGGATGATAAAAAGATTGAGCAGCGGTATTTCAGATCGCTGAAACTTTTTTCCAAAACGGCAAAGGCATCAGCCAGCGCTTACCTGATTGATAACTCAACGAATTTTGAAACGATGGCAGAGCTGAGAAATGGAAAAAATATTTTCACTGCTCCAAACTATCCGAAGTGGCTGAAAAAATATTACGCACCTGAATAACCCCTTTAACTCAAACACAAAGAAAGTGAATGGGAGTTGGAGAATTTGTTTCAAAGTTTGATGCAAAGGTATTTTGGATGAGCTTTGTTTTTCTTTTCCCATAGAGACAAATACCTGCAAAAATCAGAACCGCCAAATGGATTTAGTTATCTACAACCGAGCAAATACAAAAGCCGATGCTTTTGCTGAGCCGGTGTATTTGCGTATTGCAATGATGTATACCAACCAAGTATCCATTAGCAGTTTTATATCAGAATATATGATTATGTGGCATTGCAAACAGGACTTGGGCGAAATATTTTGTTGCATTATGTATGAGACAATTAATAAGCAACGGAATGGGGAATGGGTGAAATTTCACGATAAGTTAAAGCAAGTAAGAAATACAAAGAATAAAAATAAAGTACAGATAGTAGCTCATCAGAAAATGGAACGGCTGATGAAACAAGTTGCGGCTGATGTACTAAAGTGGTTAGAAAATATTATGGAGCAACATAAACTCATCCCGCTTCTACAGTTCTTTGAGCAATCAGTAAAGACAAGAAAGGAAGAAGTATCGCGAGGAGATGGGATGGATGAATTTGAAATATTTCCATTTATGCTGGTGAATAATAAAGAATACAAGGAAGAAACAGTTGGAGAAGATCCGCTGATAAAAGAAATAGTAGATAGTTTTTTTGAGTACGACCAAAATTTGATTTTAGATGACGTGATTGAGCAGTTAGTCCCTTTCACAAGATTAGACGGAGGAGAAATCACAGCAGAGTCGTTTTTCTTTTCAACACCACTGTTTGAGTTTCCACACCTGCACGACCTTAATTACGACCAACTGAAAAATGTTCGGAATGAACTGAAACCAATTGTTGAATCGTTTCATCAGGATTATAAAAAAATTCAAAAAGAACTTGCTGCCGTTCCGTTTGAGAACTCACTAACTCAAGTTCAGGCGATTTTGAATTTAAACATTACTCCGCATCTTGAAAAAATTCAAAAGAAGATTGACGAAAACATTTATGTTCAGCAGCAAAAAAGCAGATACGGAGCAGAGCAGCGCATAAAAATTTTGATGGGCATTACAAGTGTAGAGAATCAAATACGTTTGCTGGAAAAGGAAGAAGTGATTTTACCCTTTGTTGCAGAAGCGATAATTGAAAAACTCGGCAAGAATATTGACATCAAATCCTCCATGCCGTTCATCTATCACAAACTCCCGCCTAAAGTTTCCTCCCAATGAAAATTGTTTTCTTCAATCGGAACGATACAAAAATCCATTACTACACGGAGCCGCTCTATGTTCGCCCGCTTGTGCTGATTGCAGATGCGGTAAAATATATTTCCATGACTGCACATACCGTTGTAACTTATAGAGGACTTGAGGGGTGGACAGATGAACTGATTATTTAAGCGCACAAGGAAACTTATAAAAATGATGAGTTTGCAGTTCAATTCCACAAACAAATAGACGGACTTTTTCCTGTCATGAAAAAAGCCCAGCATATAAAAGGCAAAGACAAAAGAACCCTTTTGGCTATCCAGAAGTTTAAAAACCTTATCCGGCTTTTCAAAAGTAACCTAAAAGAATACACAGAAAATACGCTGAAAGGAATAAAGATGTACGAGGTGATGCCGTTTATTGAGGAAGGTGGTTTTGAAGCGCAGGAAGGATGGTTTTATTCCGAAGAAACAAAAGGAGAAGACCCGTATATAAATTCGATTGCCGATTATGTAGCTGCAAACTCAACCATTTTTCTTTTCGATACGAAGGTTGAAAAAATATTTTCGTTCAGACAAGTTGATTCACGTGAAAACATGGAAACGGATTTCATCAAAATTCCTCTTTGGAACTTTCCTCCGCTTGCTGACTTGACATACAACCAGATGAAACATACACAAGGGATAATTTGAAACCTGTCCTTCTTCCATTCAAAGCGCAGATAAAGGAATTTTCAGATGAACTTTCAAAGATTTCTTTCTCTGCTGAAAATTCCCCACACATTGAAAAATTATATGCTGATAAATTGAATCCGCACATTCGCAAGCTCCAAAAAGCCATTGAGGAAAGCATGTATATCAGTCAGGCAAGAAATCAGTTTCCAAAAAACATAGGAACAAAACTATGTCTGGGAATTACATCGGCAGGAAATCTGGTAAACTATTATGAGAAAATTAACATTATTTTTCCGTATGTTGCAAACGAAATAAAAGAACAACTCAAAAGACGCATTGATATGAAAATGACATATCCGTTTTTCTATTTTGAGATGAACTTGCCAGAAACAGACGAAAGCAAAATAGCAGAAAATAATTCGTAGAATATTCCGTTACTAAAAATACATCAACCAAAAACAATATCACTATGGCACGCACAAACAGGTACAACTATGTGGAGATTGAAGATACTCCTGACTTCAAATCTTTACGAGTAAAAGACATCAAAGGGTTTATCAAGATGCTTCAGGAGTATGAAGTCAAATTTGTTCTGCGAACTGAAAAGAATAGTTCAGAGGGAAAACATCCAACCGAATTTCTGTTTCTCGAAAGCCAAGTCCTTTACCGCATTGACAGCAATAATTTCAAATCGCTTGAGGACTATGAGGATGCTGTTAAAGCTGACTTTCCCGATGCAGAAAGTTTTTATGACGCACATAAAGCGGGTATCAGCGCTTACAAGGAATATCAGGATTGTAAAAAGACAGGAGTTGTGGACAAAACACTTTACGCCAAAGCGCAGAAACTCGGATTCCTTGATTCTTATGAGAAGTTCAAAGAGCGTTGCGAAAAGAACAAGGGGTTGATACCGCAGGATTTTATTTTGAGCGACTACGATACGCCAATAAAGATATGCGAGTTTGCCACAGCAAAAGGGTTTAAAGATTTCGGGGACTTTGATAAAGCGTTCTTCTTAGGATTTTCAGATAGGATAACTTATGACGAAGCGAAACTCAAAGGATTTACTTACGCGGAGGACTACATCAACGCTGTTAAGATGGGCTTCGAGCAGATTAAAGAGTATCAGGAAGCAAAGCATTTGAAAATACATAGCAAATACGAATACGACCATTATGTCGGTCTTAAAAAGTCAGCAAAAGGAATGTACAGTTCCGACCAGGTTGTAATGATGATTGCTTTAAAGAGCGCGGAGAACGGCAAAAAACTTTCGCTTAAAAAATTGAAAGAACTTCTGAATCAAAAGGAAGAAGAATTTAAGTTTATCACAAAAGAGGACAGTACCCGCACTTTCCCGGATTGGTTCACGAAAAAATTAAACACCGAAGATGAAATCCGTTCTTTCTTAACACAAGGAAATGAAATCAAGCAATACGGAATTTTTGATTCGGACGGAGAATATTTTGAGGTGTGGAGGATTTCAAATCAGAAAATTTATGTGGACGGCAATAATGTGGCTTACGAAAATTACAGACAAAGAGAAAACCAAAATGCAGATGATAAGCCCCATTGCAGCAACCTTAAGTTAGTAGTGGATGAATTGCATCGCCAGCAATTTAAAGACATCATCATCATTGGTGACCCTGGTCTGAAAAGAAAATCAGCCGATGTAACCATTTTAAGCAAGATGATAGCCGATAAGCAAATCATCTTTCACGAAGCTCCTTCACGCACGGAAGCCGATGAGTTTTTTATTAAAAAAGCTAAGTCAGATAAATGTTACATCATCTCTAATGACAATTTTAGAGATTGGAAAATGAAAGATGTCTGGATTGCAGAAAACATTGACCGCATCCGCATACCTTTTATGATTGAAGGAGATAAAGTGACTTTTTCTGGCATTGAAAAAGTAATTCAGGATGCTGCATGAAAAGGTTAGCCGATTTCATGCCCAAGTAATTGTTTCACCACCTTTCTGCGAAACCGCAGTTGCAGTTTGTGGATGAGGTTTGTCTTTTTGCATTGGTGCTAACAGTGAACATATCTTGGAGATTATGAGAAGACGGAAAAGAAATTAATTACCTTTTGATTGCAAACGCACATATAAAATATTTTTCTACTTTCGCACCCTTGTTTTTAAAAACGTTCTTTGTTATAAAATACTTGACATAATATAAATTTGAATGTATGTTAAATTGTATGTTAAATTAAAATTTTGATGCGTAAAATGTAGGGAGAAAAAATGATTGTTTTCCCTATGAAATACGCCAGCGTAGCTCAGTTGGTAGAGCAACTGACTTGTAATCAGTAGGTCGGGGGTTCGACTCCCTTCGCTGGCTCTTTTTTGTTCTTTGTTTTCTGTTTGTTGTTCCATGTTGGTCAACTTGAAACTTTCAACTTTCAACTTGGAACATAAGTTGGGGAGATAGCCAAGTGGTCAAAGGCAACAGACTGTAAATCTGTCCTCTTCGGAGTTCCAAGGTTCAAATCCTTGTCTCCCCACAGAAAATCTGCGGAAGTAGCTCAATTGGTAGAGCTTCAGCCTTCCAAGCTGAATGTTGCGGGTTCGAGTCCCGTCTTCCGCTCTCGTTCTTTTGAAAAGTTAATTGTTATCTGTTAGTAGTTAATTGTTCTCCCGATTAACCATTAACCATTAACTATTAACTGAGTTAATTGCCAATGTAGCTCAGTTGGTAGAGCACGTCCATGGTAAGGACGAGGTCACCAGTTCGATCCTGGTCATTGGCTCAGTAAAGTTGATTATATCCTTCCGGAATTTTGGCTCGTGAACGCTTCCTTCCTTAGCCGATAATTTCAGGAAAAAATATTGTATTTTTTGATTGGGTGTGAGAAAATAATATCTATATTCGCACCCCTTAAAAAAATATTTATTAATTCAGAATTAACCGTTTAATATTTTAAACACTTTTCACTATGGCAAAAGAAAAATTCGACCGTTCCAAACCACACGTTAACATCGGAACAATCGGTCACGTTGACCACGGAAAAACTACTCTCACTGCCGCAATCACTATGGTGCTTGCAGATAAAGGTCTTGCATCTGTGCGCGACTTTGCATCTATTGATAATGCTCCCGAAGAAAAAGAACGCGGTATCACTATCAACACTGCGCACGTAGAATACTCAACTGACAAACGCCACTATGCACACGTTGACTGCCCTGGTCACGCAGACTATGTTAAGAACATGGTTACAGGAGCTGCGCAGATGGACGGAGCGATTCTCGTTGTTGCAGCTACTGACGGACCCATGCCACAAACCCGCGAACATATTCTTCTTGCACGTCAGGTGGGTGTTCCGCAAGTTGTTGTGTTCATGAATAAAGTTGATATGGTTGACGATCCGGATCTTATCGAACTTGTTGAAGGCGAAATCCGTGATCTGCTCACTTTCTATGGTTACGATGGAAAAAACACACCTATCATCAAGGGATCTGCTCTTGGAGCAATGAATAAAGATGCAAAATGGGTTCCAAAAATTATGGAACTCATGGATGCTGTTGACTCATACATTCCTATGCCCGTTCGTATAATTGACAAACCATTCCTTATGCCTGTTGAAGATATTTTTTCAATCACTGGTCGCGGAACGGTTGCTACCGGCAGAATCGAACAAGGTGTTTGCAAAGTAGGCGAAGAAATCGAAATCGTTGGAATGCGTGCAGAAAAAGTAAAAACTGTTATCACCGGAGTTGAAATGTTCAGAAAAGAACTTGATTCAGGACAAGCCGGAGATAACGCTGGACTTCTTCTCCGCGGTGTAGATAAAAAAGATATTTGGAGAGGAATGGTTCTTGCCAAGCCGGGCTCTATCACTCCACATACTATTTTCAAAGCTGAAGTTTATGTTCTGAAAAAAGAAGAAGGCGGACGTCATACTCCGTTCCATAATAATTACCGTCCTCAGTTTTACATGCGAACAACTGACGTAACAGGAACCTGTACTCTTCCTGAAGGACGCGAAATGGTAATGCCTGGCGACAACGTAACTATTCAGGTTGAATTGATTCAGCCCGTTGCGATGGATAAAGGATTGCGTTTTGCTATCCGCGAGGGCGGAAGAACAGTTGGTGCCGGACAAGTAATTGAAATCATAAAATAGTTTGGAGTATGGAGTTAGGAGTTGGGAGAAACTTCATATCTCACCTCTCCAAACTCCTGACTACTGACTCCCAACTGAGAAACAGGTGTAGCTCAATTGGTAGAGCAGCGGTCTCCAAAACCGCAGGCTGGGAGTTCGACCCTCTCCACCTGTGCATATAATAAGGAAGATGAATAAAGTAAAAGCATATATAAATGATACGTACAGCGAATTGGCTACAAAAGTTTCCTGGCCCGCTTGGAAAGAACTTCAGGGCAGTGCAGTGATTGTTATGATTGCAACATTGATAACTGCATTGCTTGTATATGGGATGGATGTTGCTTTTAAATTTATAATGGAAATGATTTATAATTTTTTTAGTTAATCAATGACAACAACTGCCGAACATCAAGAAGTGAAAATTACAAATTCTCCTAAACCTGCTGATGATAAGCGTTGGTTTGTAGTTCGCGCTATCAGCGGAAAGGAAAAAAAGATCAAGCAAAGCATTGAAGCGGAAATCAAGCGCATGAAACTTACCAAATTCGTTTCTCAGGTTTTGATTCCGACAGAAAAAGTATTTCAGATTCGCGCAGGAAAAAAGGTAAGCAAAGAAAGAAATTTTTTTCCCGGATATATTCTGGTAGAAGCAACCCTTTCTGGAGAAGTTCCGCATACAATTAGAAACGTACCTGGTGTTTTAGGTTTTCTCGGAAGCAAAAACGGGGAAGCCACACCGCTTCGCCTTTCGGAAGTGAACCGCATCCTCGGAAAAGTGGATGAATTGGCTGAGACAACTGAAAAAATAAATATTCCGTTTTATGTGGGTGATACGGTAAAAATAATTGACGGCCCGTTCAACACATTCACCGGAACAATTGAAGAAGTAATAGAAGAAAAGAAAAAACTAAAAGTAACTGTTAAGATTTTCGGACGTAAAACTCCACTTGAACTCAGTTACATGCAAGTAGAAAAACAATAATTTATTTTTTGAACAATGGCAAAAGAAGTTGGCGCATTAGTAAAACTGGTAATTAAAGCAGGATCTGCAAACCCTGCGCCTCCCATCGGTCCTGCGCTCGGTGCGAAGGGTGTTAACATCATGGAGTTCTGTAAGCAGTTCAATGCCCGCACAAAAGAACTGGGAAATAAAATGATCCCTGCGATTATTACTGTTTATAAAGATAAAACTTTTGAGTTCATCCTTAAAAGACCTCCTGTTGCAGCGCAGTTAAAAGAGGCTATGAAAATTGAAAGTGGTTCCGGAGAACCTAATAGAAAAAAGATGGGCACCATTACCTTAGCGCAGATCAAAGCAATTGCGGAAGATAAAATGGTTGACATGAATTGTTTCAAGCTGGAATCTGCCATGAGCATGGTAGCCGGACAAGCGCGCAGTATGGGAATCAACGTTGAAGGAAAGAAATAAAATTGAAAATAAAATGGCAAAGTTGACCAAAAAAAGAAAAGCGATTATCGACAAGTTTGATGCAACAAAGGTGTATAACCTTCGCGATGCGGCTAATATCGTTAAAGAAGTAACCACTACCAAGTTTGATGCTTCTGTTGACATCAGCGTTCGTTTAGGCATTGACACCGCAAAAGGGCAGATCGTTCGCGGAACAGTGGCAATGCCTCACGGTATCGGAAAATCAGTTCGCGTGCTTGTTCTTTGCACTCCTGATAAAGATGCGGAAGCAAAAGCAGCAGGCGCTGATCACGTTGGACTGGATGAATATGTAGAAAAAATAAAAAACGGATGGACAGACATTGACGTAATTGTTTGCACACCCGCTGTAATGGGAAAAGTAGGTGCGCTTGGAAAAGTTCTCGGACCCCGCGGACTCATGCCTAACCCAAAATCAGGAACAGTGACCATGGAAGTTGGAAAAGCGGTAAAAGAAGTGAAAGCAGGCAAGATTGATTTTAAAGCTGACAAACAGGGAATCGTTCATGCTTCCATCGGAAAAGTTTCGTTTGATGCGGATAAAATTGCTGATAACGCAAACGAATTACTTCAGACAATTGCAAAATTAAAACCGGCTGCTTCCAAAGGAACATATATAAGGAGTATCGTAATGTCCAGCACGATGAGCCCTGGCGTTAAGATTGATTCGAAAATTGTCGGCTAATAATTTTAAAGATGAACAAACAAGAAAAAAATAAGATGATAGATTCTCTCTCCACTATGTTGAAAGAGAACACGCACTTCTATCTCACAGATACTTCCGGACTTACTGTGGAGAAGACAAGCAAGTTAAGACGCATGTGTTTTGAAAAAGATGTCAAGATTCTTGTAGTTAAGAATACTCTTCTTAGCAAAGCCATGGAAAAAACAGGCAATCCTATTTATGAACCATTTCATGATACATTGAAAGGAACTACTGCCATCATGTTTTCTGCAGTTGCAAATGCACCTGCAAAGATTATGAAGGAGTTTAGAATTGGTGGTGGAAATAAACCAACTCTTAAATCCGCTTGGGTAGAAGAATCAGTTTATATCGGACACAACCAATTAGAAACGCTTGCAGGCATCAAGAGTAAGAATGAAATGATTGGAGAAATTATTGGATTGCTCCAGTCTCCTATAAGAACAATCATTGGCGGATTACTCAATAAAAAATCAGGAGAAGAAACTGCTCCTGCTCAAAATTAATACGAAAGAAAAGCAATAAATAAATCAACTATAATACACACACACGATGGCCGAATTAAAGCAACTTGCAGAACAGTTAGTTAACTTGACTGTAAAAGACGTAAATGAATTGGCGAAAATACTTAAGGACGAGTATGGTATTGAGCCTGCTGCTGCCGCTGCAGCACCTGTAGCTGCCGGAGCAGTAGCTGCTGAAAAAACAACTTTTGATGTTATTCTCAAAAGCGGAGGACAAGCCAAACTTCAAGTTGTAAAACTTGTAAAAGAACTTACAGGATTAGGACTTAAAGAAGCAAAAGATCTTGTTGACGCTGCGCCAAAACCTCTTAAAGAAGGTATCTCGAAAGAAGATGCTGAGTCATTGAAAAAACAATTGACCGAAGCAGGAGCAGAAGTTGAAGTTAAGTAAGTTCTTATAGATATTTGCAAACCCCGTCCCGATAAATCGGGACGGGGCATTTGTGTTTATATTGTATTTATTTTTCTGAGGTTTTATCTTCAGAAAATCAAATTTAAAACCGTAAACAGTAAATTGAAATCCGTTTTATGGCAGCACCAAAGAAAAACCCCCGCATAAATTTCGCCAGCTCAAAACATCAGATTGATTATCCTGACTTTCTCGAAATCCAGGTAAAGTCCTTCAAGGAATTCATGCAAGTGGATACCACTCCTGAAAACAGGAAAAACGAAGGGCTCTTCAAAGTTTTCTCCGAAAACTTTCCAATCTCCGATGCACGAAATAATTTCGTGTTAGAGTTTCTTGATTACTATGTGGACCCAACAAGATATTCCATTGATGAATGTCTTGAAAGAGGTTTAACCTATAATGTTCCGCTGAAAGCGCGCCTCCGCCTTTCGTGCACCGATCCTGAACACGAAGACTTCAAAACAGTTATTCAGGATGTGTATCTAGGAACCATTCCGTACATGACTCCGAAAGGAAGTTTCATTGTCAACGGTGCTGAGCGTGTTATTGTATCACAACTTCATCGTTCGCCCGGAGTTTTCTTCGGACAGAACCGCCACCCGAATGGAAGCCGCCTCTACTCTGCCCGCGTTATCCCTTTCAAAGGAGCGTGGATTGAATTCGCCACAGACATTAATAACGTGATGTACGCGTACATTGACAGAAAGAAAAAACTCCCAGTTACCACCATGCTTCGCGCGATAGGATTTGAAAACGATAAGCAGATTCTTGAACTCTTTAATCTCGCAGATGAAATCACAGTCAACAAACCTTCTCTCAAAAAAGCGGTTGGACGAAAATTAGCCGCACGTGTTCTGAAAACATGGGTTGAAGATTTTGTGGATGAAGATACCGGTGAAGTTGTTTCCATTGAGCGTAACGAAATATTAATTGAGCGCGAAACTATTATTTCTGAAGAGCACATTGAAACGATTATCAACGCCAATGTGAAAACAATTATTCTTCATAAAGAAGACAAAGAGTTCAGCGATTACACTATTATTTACAACACGCTTCAGAAAGATCCGACCAATTCTGAAAAAGAAGCGGTAGAATATATTTACCGCTTGCTCCGCAATGCAGAACCACCGGATGAAGAAACAGCAAAAGCGGTTATTGAAAGACTCTTCTTCTCCGACAAACGTTATGATTTAGGAGAAGTAGGTCGTTACCGCCTTAACAAAAAATTGAATCTGGAAATTCCTCCAACCGTTCGCGTGCTTACAAAAGAAGACATGGTTGCAATCATCAAGTTTTTGATTCAACTTATCAATTTGAAAGTAAACGTAGATGATATTGACCACCTGAGCAACAGGCGAGTACGAACAGTTGGCGAGCAGTTGTCATCTCAGTTTGGAGTGGGTCTTGCCCGTATGGCGCGTACCATCCGCGAGCGGATGAACGTTCGCGACAACGAGGTGTTCACACCGATTGATTTGATTAACGCGAAAACACTTTCGTCAGTTATCAATTCATTCTTCGGAACAAACCAGCTCTCTCAGTTCATGGATCAGACAAATCCGCTGGCTGAGATTACACACAAGCGCAGATTATCGGCTCTTGGTCCGGGAGGTCTGTCAAGAGAGCGCGCGGGCTTCGAGGTTCGTGACGTACACTATACTCACTATGGACGCCTCTGCACTATTGAAACTCCAGAAGGTCCGAACATCGGTTTGATTTCTTCTCTCTGTGTTTATGCGAAGATTAACAAACTTGGATTTATCGAAACTCCATACCGAACAGTTACAGATGGAAGAGCTGATTTAAACAAGCCGATTATTTATCTGACTGCTGAAGAAGAAGACGAAAAAGCAATTGCTCAGTCCATGATCGAAATGGACGAGAAAGGAAAAATCAAAGAAGGAAAAGTAAAAACCCGTTTCGAAGGAAACTATCCGCTTGTTGATCCTGACAAAGTGAATCTGATGGACGTTGCGCCCAACCAGATTGCTTCTATTGCTGCCTCACTCATTCCGTTTCTTGAGCACGATGACGCCAACCGCGCGCTGATGGGTTCTAACATGATGCGCCAGGCAGTTCCGCTTCTCCGCCCTGAGGCACCGATTATCGGAACAGGACTCGAAAGAAAAGTTGCAATGGACTCGCGCTCAATCCTCACCGCAGAATATGATGGCGTGGTAGAATATGTTGACGCGAAAGAAGTCACCATTCGTTATACACGTGATGAAGATGAAAAACTGTTGAGCTTCGAAGACGATATCAGAACATATAATATTATAAAGTTCCGCAAAACAAATCAAAGCACTTGCGTGAATCTCCGACCTGTTGTCCGATTAGGAGACAAGGTGAAGAAAGGACAAATACTGAGCGAAGGTTACGGAACCCAGGATGGAGAACTTGCGCTCGGAAGAAACCTCACCGTTGCTTTCATGCCCTGGAAAGGATATAACTTTGAGGATGCCATTGTAATTTCTGAACGGATTGTCCGCGAAGATATTTTCACCTCCATTCATGTGGATGAATATTCGCTGGAAGTGCGCGAAACAAAACGCGGCATGGAAGAACTCACTTCTGATATTCCGAACGTGAGCGAAGAAGCCACAAAAAATCTTGACGAGCGCGGAATCATCCGCGTGGGCTGCGAAGTGAAAGAAGGCGATATCCTCATCGGAAAAATAACTCCAAAGGGAGAAACTGATCCTTCGCCCGAAGAAAAACTTCTCCGTGCCATCTTTGGCGACAAAGCCGGAGATGTGAAAGACGCTTCACTCAGAATGCCTTCGTCCACTTACGGAATGGTGATGGAAACAAAACTATTCTCCCGTTTGGTTAAAGACAAAAAAGCGAAATCAGACGAGAAAGATGTGCTTGATAAGATTGACAAGGAGTTCAACCACAAGTTTGCTGAGTTGAAATTAATGCTGGTAGGAAAACTTATGAAACTTGTTGGAGGAAAATCTTCTCAGGGAGTTTACAATTACCTGAAAGAAGAATTGATTGACCGCGGAACAAAGTTCACTGAAAAACTTTTGAATAAGGTTGACGATTACACAGAAGTTAATCCATATAAATGGACAACCAACAAAGAAGTGAATGAACAGGTATATGAGATTCTTCATAATTACAGAGTGAAGTACAACGAAATCCTTGGCGAGCACAAGCGCAGAAAATTTGCTGTGCAGGTGGGCGATGAATTACCAGCCGGAATCATTCAGCTCGCAAAAGTTTATATCACACAAAAGCGCAAACTCAAAGTAGGAGATAAAATGGCAGGGCGCCACGGTAATAAAGGCATTGTTGCCAGAATTGTGCGCGATGAAGATATGCCCTACCTTGAAGACGGAACACCTGTTGATGTGGTGCTCAATCCGCTTGGCGTGCCTTCGCGTATGAATCTGGGGCAGATTTACGAAACCGTGCTCGGATGGGCAGGGCAGAAACTTGATATGAAGTTCTCCACGCCTATTTTTGACGGAGCTTCTATTGACGAAATAAATTCTTACACGGATCAGGCAGGATTGCCCCGCAATGGAAAAACATATTTGCATGACGGGCAATCAGGCATTCGTTTTGACCAGCCCGCAACCGTTGGCGTGATTTATATTCTCAAACTCCATCACATGGTGGATGACAAAATGCACGCGCGTTCTATCGGACCTTATTCACTTATCACACAACAACCATTGGGAGGTAAGGCGCAGTTTGGCGGGCAACGGTTTGGTGAGATGGAAGTGTGGGCGCTCGAAGCATTTGGCGCTGCGCACATCCTGCAGGAAATCCTCACTGTGAAATCAGATGATGTGTCGGGAAGAACAAAAACATACGAAGCAATTGTGAAAGGAGATAACCTCCCTATTCCCGGAATTCCTGAATCATTCAACGTATTGATGCATGAGTTGCGCGGATTAGGGTTGAACCTTGCGCTGCATGATTAAGGATTAAAAATTAAGATATGGCATTTTTATATGAAATTCAGGCAATAGATGGAGAAGATGTGACATCTTGTCCTTTAGATGAGGCATCTTCTCCTTTAGATGAGGCATCTTGTCCTTTAGATAAGGCATCTTCTCCTTTAGATGAGGCATCTGTTCAACAATTAATGACGAACAACTATCAACTAACAACGAACAACTGACATAACCTATATGCAAAAAAGCAGCAAACCCAAAAGCAACTTCACCAAGGTTACCATTTCTTTGGCTTCTCCGGAACTGATTCTGGAGTGGAGCCACGGTGAAGTAACAAAGCCGGAAACAATCAACTACCGAACTTACAAGCCCGAGCGCGATGGTCTGTTTTGCGAACGCATTTTTGGTCCTGTAAAGGATTGGGAATGCCACTGCGGAAAATACAAGCGCATCCGCTATAAAGGAATTGTTTGCGACCGCTGCGGTGTGGAGGTAACAGAAAAAAAAGTTCGCAGAGAACGCATGGGGCATATCAACCTCGTTGTTCCTGTCATTCATATCTGGTATTTCCGCTCCCTTCCGAATAAAATTGGCGCGCTGCTTGGGCTTCCTACTAAAAAACTGGAGATGATTATTTATTACGAGCGTTATGTGGTGATAAATGCGGGCGCGGCAGCAAGCGATACCGTAAAATACCTCGACTTCCTCAGCGAAGAAGAATACATCAAGGTTCTTGACTCGCTTCCGAAAGACAATCAGCACCTTGATGACAAAGACCCGAATAAATTTGTTGCCAAGATGGGAGGAGAAGCGATTATTGATTTGATGAACCGTTTAGATCTTGATGCGCTATCCTACACACTTCGCAACACCGCCAACACAGAACTTTCGCAGCAGAAGAAAAACGAAGCGCTCAAGCGACTGCAGGTAGTGGAAGCATTCCGCCAGGCAAACAAGCGTGTGGAAAATAAACCGGAGTGGACAGTGATTAAAACGCTGCCTGTTATTCCACCGGAACTTCGCCCGCTGGTGCCTTTGGATGGCGGCCGTTTTGCAACTTCTGATTTGAATGATTTATACCGCAGGGTTATCATCCGCAACAATCGTTTGAAACGCCTTTTGGAAATCAAAGCGCCTGAAGTAATTCTGCGCAATGAGAAGCGTATGTTACAGGAATCGGTTGACTCTCTCTTTGATAATTCACGCAAGGCAAGCGCAGTGAAAACAGATGCAAACCGCCCGCTGAAATCTCTTTCAGATTCTTTGAAAGGAAAACAAGGTCGCTTCCGTCAGAACTTACTCGGAAAACGCGTTGACTATTCCGGTCGTTCCGTTATCGTGGTAGGACCTGAATTAAAATTGCATGAGTGCGGGCTTCCAAAAGATATGGCTGCGGAATTATTCAAACCGTTTATCATCCGCAAATTGTTAGAGCGCGGAGTGGTGAAAACAGTTAAGTCAGCAAAGAAAATTGTAGATAGAAAAGAAGGAATTGTATGGGATATTCTGGAAAACATGATGAAAGGACATCCCGTTCTTCTCAACCGTGCTCCTACCCTGCACCGATTAGGCATTCAGGCATTCCAGCCAAAATTGATTGAAGGAAAAGCAATTCAATTGCATCCGCTGGTTTGTACAGCCTTCAATGCCGACTTTGACGGTGACCAAATGGCAGTGCACGTTCCGCTCAGCCATGCGGCTGTTCTTGAAGCGCAAATTCTCATGCTCGCTTCTCACAACATTCTGAACCCTGCCAATGGCGCTCCAGTAGCCGTTCCTTCACAGGACATGGTGCTTGGATTGTATTACATGACAAAAGGAAGAAAGAACAGCAAAGAGCATAAAGTGAAAGGAGAAGGAATCATTTTCTACTCTCCTGAAGAAGTAATCATTGCCTATAACGAAGGCAAAGTTGATTTGCACGCTTACATAAAAGTAAAAGTTGACAACGCGAAAAATGAAAAAGGACAATTCGTAACGCAAATCATTGAAACCACTGTTGGAAGAGTGATGTTTAACCAGGTGGCTCCGAAAGAAGTGGGCTTCCTGAATGACATCATGACAAAAAAAATACTGCGTGATATTATCGGAGATGTTTTGAAAGTTGCCGGAACAGCGAAAGCCGCCAAGTTCCTTGATGACATCAAAGAACTCGGATACCTGCACGCATTCAAAGGCGGATTGTCATTTAACATGGATGACGTGATGGTTTCTGAAGACAAACCAAAACTAATTGCCGAAGCATATAAAGAAGTGGCAGAAGTGGTGGAAAATTATAATCAGGGTTTCATCACCAACAACGAGCGTTACAATCAGGTTATTGATATCTGGACGCATACCAATTCAAAGCTCACTAAAAAAGTAATGGATAAACTCTCTAACGACAAGCAGGGCTTTAATTCCATTTACATGATGCTGGATTCGGGCGCAAGAGGTTCTAAAGAACAGATTCGCCAGCTCAGCGGAATGCGTGGACTGATGGCGCGTCCTTCCAAATCAAGCGGTGGCGGTGGAGAAATTATTGAGAACCCCGTTATCTCCAACTTCCGTGAAGGGCTTTCCATTCATGAATACTTTATTTCAACGCACGGTGCACGTAAAGGATTGGCCGACACTGCCCTGAAAACAGCCGATGCAGGATACCTCACAAGGCGTTTGGTTGACGTTGCGCAGGATGTTATAATCACTGTTGAAGATTGCGGAACATTGCGCGGTCTTTTGGCAACTCCTTTGAAAAAGAACGAAGAAGTGGTTGAGCCGTTGTATGACCGCATACTCGGGCGCGTAACACTTGCAGATGTAGTTCATCCGCTCACCGGAAAACTCATTATCAAAGGCGGTGAAGAAATCACTGAAGATTACGCTGCTGAAATTGAAAATTCCCCTATAGAATCTGTTGAAATCCGTTCCGTGCTTACCTGCGAAGCCAAATTAGGCGCTTGCGCAAAATGTTACGGACGAAATCTTTCTTCCGGAAGAATGGTTCAGAAGGGAGAAGCCGTAGGCGTTATTGCCGCACAATCCATTGGTGAACCCGGCACTCAGTTAACACTCCGAACCTTCCACGTGGGCGGTGTAGCCGGACTGGGCGTAATGTCATCCTCACAGATTGAAACCAAATACGATGGTCTTGTTGAGATTGATGAATTAAGAACCGTTGACAGAAAAAATTCAGACGGTAAAAAAGTGAAAGTGGTGATTGTGCGTTCAGCTGAACTTAGAATTGTTGATCCACACACAAAAATAGCCCTCACAACCGGATACATTCCTTATGGCGCTCAACTCTATGTTGAGAATGGCGACAAGGTGAAGAAAGGAACCGTTATCTGCGACTGGGATCCATACAATGCAGTTATCATTTCTGAATTCCCGGGCAAAGTTGAATTTGAAAACATTGAAGAAGGAATTACTTTCCGTGAAGAGTTTGACGAACAAACGGGCTTCCGCGAAAAAGTAATTACAGAAACCAAAGACAAAACAAAAAACCCAACCATCAAGGTAACTGACAAAAAAGGTGAAGTACTGAAATCATACAACATCCCCGTAAGCGCTCACATTTCGGTGAACGCAGGCGATGCAATTGAATCAGGACAAATCCTTGTTAAGATTCCGCGCACTACAGGAAAGTCGGGCGACATTACCGGTGGTCTGCCGCGCGTAACAGAATTGTTTGAGGCGCGTAACCCCAGCAGCCCTGCTGTTGTTGCTGAGATTGACGGAATTGTAACCTTCGGAAAGATAAAACGCGGTAACCGCGAAGTGCAGGTGGAAGCAAAAACAGGGGAAATCAAAAAGTATCTTGTTCAGCTTTCAAAGCATATTCTTGTTCAGGAAAATGATTTCGTGAAAGCAGGCGAGCAACTGACAGACGGTTCCACTGCTCCGGCTGATATTCTCGCCATTAAAGGACCTACTGCCGTTCAGGAATATCTGGTGAACGAAGTTCAGGAAGTTTACCGCCTTCAGGGTGTAAAAATAAATGACAAGCACTTTGAAGTAATTGTAAGGCAGATGATGCGCAAAGTAGAAATTGATGATGCAGGTGATACCATCTTCCTTCCAAAGCAATTTGCAAACCGAGCCGACTTCATGGATGAAAACGATCGTTTGTTCGGAGCAAAAATAATTACCGAAGGAGGCGATTCACAAACCATGAAAGCAGGAATGATAGTTTCAGCACGCAATTTACGCGATGAAATTTCAGCGCTCAAACGCAAGGATGCGAAAGTGGTGGAAGCGCGTGACTGCGTGTTGGCAACTGCACGCCCGATACTGCAAGGTATCACGCGCGCATCGCTGCAGACAAACAGTTTCATTTCTGCGGCATCGTTTCAGGAAACAACAAAAGTTCTTTCCGAAGCAACCATTGCAGGAAGAATGGACGACCTCTCCGGTTTGAAAGAGAACGTCATTGTCGGGCATTTGATTCCGGCAGGAACCGGATTGCGCGAATACGAAAAGATAATTGTTGGCTCCAAAGAAGAATTCGACCGGCTGATGGCATCGAAAACAGAAAACGCAGAAACAGAGAAACAGGAAGCATAAAAAAGAGATTAAGGATTAAGGAATTACGATTTAGGATTTAAAATCCTTAATCCAAAATCCTTAATCCTAAATTTTTCAATATGGACAACAAAGAAAACCCAACCAATCAACCCAACGCACTCAACATTGAACTGAGCGAAGAAGTGGCGGAAGGAATTTATTCTAACCTTGCCATCATCACTCACTCCCACTCTGAGTTTGCGCTTGATTTTATTAAGGTGATGCCGGGCGTGCCCAAGGCGAAAGTGAAAGCGCGCATCATTCTTACTCCGCAGCATGCAAAACGCCTGATGAAAGCGCTGAAAGATAATATCTCAAAGTATGAAGCGGTTCATGGCAATATTAAGGATACCGAAGTGCCTCCGGGTGCAATTCCTCTCTCCTTTGGCGGACCTACCGCGCAGGCGTAATATCCAATGTAAGATGTAAGATGGCAGATGGCAGATGGGAAACGTTCCATTTGTGAACTGTTGTTTGTCCCCCCTGCCTTGCCGGCAGGCAGGCTCATGGAGGGGGTTAGGGGGAGGACTCACGCGGAAGCAAAAGGAGTTAGAAAGCAAGAAGTAAGAAGGAGAGAAAGTCCATTCACAAGATGTTGTTTGTCCCCCTCATGGAGGGGGTTAGGGGGAGGACTCACGCGGAAGCCATTCGCAAGC